>JBHIFI010000143.1:0-1795 GCA_046761005.1 Thermoplasmata archaeon | reverse complement strand
TATCTCAAGCTCAAAAACTAGTCAGCTCTATGAAATCGATAGAAAAACGAGCTGGTTCAAGAGTAGAATTGTCGATTCACAGGCCTGTGTGGGCCATAGCCGAGGATGTAACCCGGATGGAGGGAAGGAAGCGGTTGGAGAAAGTGCAGAGCGAAATCCTACCGATCATACGCATACTTGAGTTGGCGGCTCATTAATCAATTTGGGCAACTATACATTTGGCCCTTCACCTCATAAGTGAAATCGCCATTGGCTAGCATAGCTCGACTAATCGCATACTCTCGTGGTCGAGGAAATAGAATCTCACGCTCCTTGATAGATGACCATACCTCTTTAGCCATTCTTTCGGAACCCGGTCATCATTTCCGAAGACTAGGAATTTCGTGCTTGCCTGAGTCTTTTCAAGAAACCAGATGTGCTCCGATATGACAGAAAACTTTGCGGAAGGGATATTCTTCCCTCTGACCATTGTTAAGAACTTTGCATCACCCACATACTCCCCATCCTCAGAGACAAAATCAAATCTCTTAGGAACATGGTCGAGTTGTCGTTCGGAAAAAGCGATACCAAACTCTTCGTACAGCTTTCTAGCGGCAAGCTTCTGAAAATCGCTCGGAGACATTGTCTCCTCTTCTGTTTCTTGATGACTCGATTGAGGAATTGCTTGCTGAAAAGCCTTCGTACCGGGCTCTTTCAATTGACAAGTTCGATATACCTTATTCCTTCGAATTGCTTCGATGACCAACTCCGCACCCATGTGAAAGTTCTCTTGAAACCATTGTGCTAGTTCTCTTCCTCCGAATATTCTCGCCTTGTGGTCCTGATTGATCCATTTTCCCCGCCCATCAAAGCCTTTGTATCTAACTTCTACTCGTATCCTCTTAGAACTTACAGGCCCCAAACACTCCAAAATCACTGGGCTGTTGCTGTCGTCTTCTGGGCGGGGGAAAGATGGCATCTCTTCCGTCTCGTTGAAAAAGCCGTTCGTGTAATACGTCTTGTGAAGGATAAGTCGTCCGTGTCGATATTTCTTTGTCCTCATGAGTCCTCAGTTATTTCTCGGCTATTTAGCTCTTTCCCGAATGTGTTGTTCGCATATTGCGAACATATGAACAGATGAATTATGAAACATGCAACTATGCTCAATGTACAGTTCTTTTTTCTGCCTCCTTCATTGGGATACCTTGGCCTCTAGCCTTTGTATGAGGTTGTTTGGCGATTGTCTCAATCCTACTTCCAAGAAACAAGGATATCCGGGTCGGTGGTTCGAGGGAAGTAGGATAGTGTCTTTAAGTCTGCTGAGATATATTGTCAGACAAACAGGAGGGGAGGAAGCTGAAACATGGGCATTCAAGAAATAGTGAGGAAAGAGAGGGCAAGCTGACAAGAGTTGTGAAAGGCAAGAGGGCGGAACTCAGAGTCATGGCAGACCTTCTCGAGATGGGCCTTGATGTCTTCGTTCCTTTTGCAGACATTGTGGGGATTGACTGCATCGCCCGCACAGAAAAAGATGGCAAACCAGAGTACTACGAAATCCAAATAAAGAGCGTCAAAGCGAAATATACCGCTCTTAGAGGGTTGAAAAGGGTTAGGGAAAGCCTGAGAAAGAGAAGGGACGACAATTACTTCCTGATTGTCTATATGGTGCACGACCGGCGAGATGAGGATGAGCTATTTTTCATGACGAAGGCTCAGGTACTCGACTCGTTGACAGTGTATCCCAAAGGCGAAGTTGGTCTTAAGGTGGGCGGGAGGAAGAAACGCAAGCAAAGATTCGGGAATCAGACACTTCTCG
>JBHIFI010000142.1:0-1840 GCA_046761005.1 Thermoplasmata archaeon | reverse complement strand
TTCAGCTGATTTTATGCCCTGCCTCCTTAAAACTCTTTCTCTGTGAAAATCGTCGAATAGTTCAGTCAGACTTGTGGAGGACCTCTAGCTGGTCACCTCTGGGAGCTTCTCGAGCTCAAGCGCCATCCTCAGCTCTCTTGCTATCCTCCTCCCTGTAGACATGCCCTCCTCAAAGTACTCAGAATAGGGCGATCCGCTAACGAAAAGATTGGTCCCAGCAACTATCCTCGATGAGACTTCGAAAACCTTGATTTCCAGCTTATCCGTCACTATCGTTTCGAGACAAAAGGGTCCCACCATCCCGCCAAAGAGCTCAATCGACCGCTCAACCACGGCCTCGCCCATCTCAAAGGCCTTTGGAAGTAGGGACTCCCGCAGAACGATAGGGACATTTCCAGTCACGATGAAAGTCGGATATATTCCGAGTTTCTTTAGCGCTTCCTGGGCCCCCAGCTTGTACATCTCGTCTATGTTGGACTCATCTCTCCTGTCCATCCCCAATATCTCGAGAGACCCCTTGCTCAGTCGATATCCCTCTTCTCTTATTGGAGAGTAGAAGAAGTGTATGTAATATCTCGTTCCGAGAATGTATTCTTGTATCGTGTAGGGCTGGTTCAGATCTATTCCGACATTGAAATCGTGGAAATCCTTGGCGATGAAGAATCCCCTGCCTCCCTTTGCACCATGATATTTCACAAGCACTGGCCTATCTATGTCCTCGGGTTTCTCGATAAGCGCTGGCATCTTGATACCTGCGGACTCGAGCCACTCCCTCTCTTTCTCCCTGTCGGACTCCCACTCGAGGACGCTCCTGTTGCCGAAGGTTGGAACCTCGATTTCCTCAAAGACCTTTGAACCCACATACTCAACGAATGATCCGTGTGGCACCAGGATTGCCTGTCTTGAAATGAGGTCGTCCACATTATCAGAGAGTTCGGAGTAGTCACCGATAGCGAGGTATTCGTCGGGCTCCGCGAGTGGAAAGGCTTTGTAGAACTTGGGTGTGCTGCCTATCGCGATTCCAAGAGTCTTGAACCCCTCCTTCTTAGCTCCGTGAAAAACCTGAAGACTGGTGTGCGAGCAAACAGTTGATATTGTCAAGTCCTTGTTGTATTCCTCGAGGATCTTGTTGATGGTTTGCTTGGGAACCATGTAGAATAACAGCCTTCTGTCCTTAAATCTTTTGCGGGTCCCTAGACGGGTGGATGAGAATGGAAACTGCGAGAGAAACCGTGTTGAAACCAAGTCATCGAGGTTTCTTGAGTGTCACGCCCTTTTGGCCCTGAAAGTGACCCGACCTCTCCTTGTACCTCTTTCTGGCGGGCCGCTCAAGTTTTTCGAAGACCACCTGCGCGAACGTCTCTCCTATGGGAACGTCTATAACCTCTCTTGAAGAGTTGAAGGCGGACAGCGTGAGGTTTCCTTCGAATCCCGCATCGATCTTTCCGAAGGAGGCCATAACCCCCTTTCTGGCCCACGATGTCCTAATCCAGAGCTGCGCTGTTATGTCCTCGCTCATTTCAACTCTCTCTTTCGTCCCGATCGCAAACCACGTCTGTGGAGGGACCTCCGCCCTGCCCTCATTGACTGTCCTTCCCACACCTGAAACGAAGACCTCATCTATTGTCAGGTCGTAGCCATTTGGAGTCAGGTTCTCCTCTCTGAAGTTTGTTATCTTGAGCTTCCCGTCTCGCATGAATTCAAATATGTCCTCATCAGACAGAATTGTCATACAGGGCATATTCTAACTACCAGACTATATAACTTACTCTGAGAAAATGATAATGTGTTATCCCAAAATCTCTAACAACGGAAGAACAAAGACAGGAAGAGACAAGAC
>JBHIFI010000141.1:0-1977 GCA_046761005.1 Thermoplasmata archaeon | reverse complement strand
TGTCCTCAGCACGAGTTCCACAAGAGAATGGGATTCAAGCGGGTGGGCGAGGATCCCTTTCTCCTTTTCTATCCGTCAAAGGAATCCGCTCGCGTTCCCGCGGAGAAGGGGTACAAGCCGCAGGAGGAGGACGCCGGAAGGGCTGTCATATTCTACGACCCGTTGTGCCCCTTCTGCATCTACTTCTCCGCATGCACGAGAGACCTCGTCAGAGAGGTCGCTTCGGACATACGGATAAGGATGATAAATCAGTTCGAAAACCACGAGGAGGTGGAGAAGAGGGGAAAGGTCCCCTTCTGCATCGTCAACAAGAGAGCGACAGTCATTCTTTCAGGACAGAGAGGGCTTCAAGATCGAGGTCAGGCGGGCGCTCGGGATGGAGGAGATGATGGCAACCTAGCAATCGTGCTCCTCTAATCGCACATGAACATGACTGCTTCCGAAATCTGGGACGAGCACTTGTACATCATCCGACACGCTATCCTTTCCTGAACGACTGCATGATGGATGCTGGGTCGACGTGCCCGCAAAGACAGCCCTGACTCGCGTTCAGGAGACTCATAGGTTGATGCCCTGAATCCGTTGATCGAAAGCGCCAATCTTCAGGCTTGATGGGGAAGAGCAAAGCGATTTGGCAGCATCTAGGGTCGGACATGTCTCTTCACCCATTTCACGAATGTGGCTGCATATCTCACCAGCTTCCTAGCATCATTTTCGGAGACGGGTTTTCCTAAGTAGCCCACTGTTGACCGCATATCCAATGATTTCTTGAGCCTGTCCCTTTGAGCGTCATCCTTGATCACTTTGATTACATCGATGTGGAGCCTCATCGCTTCTTTATGGTCCTTGGATGCTCGCCTTTCCAGGAAGTAGATCGTAAGAGCGTCGTTCGCATTGATCATGGATTGGATGGCGTTGAAGCCCGCAGCATTGAATCTCTCCATCTGCAGGTTGTCTTGGGCGGAACATAGGAACTCGTCTGCTTGCCTGAGATAACCAAGAGCGTCCGCCCTTCTCACTTTCCTAACCATCTTGCATCGCCGTAGAGGACTTTCCCTTCTTCAAGGATATCCATAATGAATGAATCTGACTTCTTGAGTCTCTCTCTGACCTCAGTAACAGAGAGAAAGGTGGGTACGATCTCCACATCATACTTGTCCAGGAGAGTTCGCACCTCCTCCATAACATGACCTTCAGGCTTGGTCCTTGAATATACGAGCAGTATATCGATGTCGCTCTTTTCACTGAAGTCCCCGCGAGCGACAGACCCGAACAGAATAATATTCTTCACATGGGTCTTTTCCAGGCCTTCGGCGAATTCTCTCGCAATCCTCATGAAACTGTGCCTCTCTGCTAGCATAAGCTCCTTGATCTTCTCATAGAGAACATGCCTCGTGTTGACCCTGTAAAGTTTCGACTTTCCTATTTTCCTGACGAGCACTATCCTGGACTCCACTAGGCTCTGGAGAGAGGGATGAACGGTGCCGAATGATTGCCCTGTGGCTTTGACCAGATCCTCCAGGCAGTATTCCCAGTCCTCATTTTCGAGCATCTTTCTCAGTATCTTGACCTTGGACTTGGCGCCGACTATTTTCTCCAGCATACTGTGTGAATATGGACCCGGCAGTATTTGATTCTATCGATTTATCGATGTGGGAATCGGAAATCAGATGTGTTCGCACAGAATATCCTTGGTACGTCCCTCTTATCCCGGGGTGGTAGACGCGGCCTCGTGGCCATGATTCACAAGAACGCAGCACTTTCGGACATGAGGGCCGAGGGCTTCCGTGATGATTACCATACTCTGCTCACGCGAGGGTGCGAAAGTTTCCGAGATTAGAGGCTCGTGTGAGGACTCCTCAGCATGCGAAGCCGTTACCTCAGCCAAACCCTTTCCAGCTCTTTCACTCTCTCGAAATCACTGTCCTCGGAGTAGATGACGAAGACACCGCTGTTCAAGGCCGAAGCAGCATGGAT
>JBHIFI010000140.1:0-2056 GCA_046761005.1 Thermoplasmata archaeon | reverse complement strand
TAGAGGAAGTCCGGGAGGCCACTCGCCTGCCGCCAGATTTCGTAGTTGGCACAATAGAGGTCGATATGGCCATCAGCGTCGTAATCACCCCATGCAGCCCCCTCTGTCGGGAAGGTGTCACTGACAGCCCCGGCGGTCTCTGTTAAATCCACGAATGTCCCATCCCCTCTGCCCTTCCAGAGCCTATCCGTCTTCTCGCCCTTTCCGCCTGCTGTCGCAAAGATGTCCATATTCCCGTCGTTGTCAAAGTCGGCGCACACAGCCCCGTTGGCACTGCTGCCTGCAATACCGGATTCGTCGGAATAATCTATGAAAGCATTGCCTTCCGAATTCAGAAAGAGCACCTTCCCGCTTAGGATGATGTCGTCGTAGCCATCATTGTTGAAATCGGACCATGCCACCCTTGACTCTTTTCTCCCCGCGAGGCCAACCTCCTCAGTTACGTCAGTAAACGTTATTCCGCTGTAAGCTGATACGCTCCGCGCGTATTCCATGAGACCCCGTTCACTCCCGAATCTCCTTGCATAGAGAACCTTGAGCGCGGAATCCGCCTTTTCGGTCCACTTGTTGGTCATGTCTCCTTCGATCAGTGCCTGCACATAGGATCTCAAGGCGGAATCATCCTCGCCTTTCTTCTCCTGAATTCTTCCCAGGGTGTAGAAAAGAGACGCCCTCGTGGCATAATCATTGACCGAAGGTCGCATCACTCTTACTGCGTCCTTTATCCACTGCTCCGCCTCGTTCAGCTTGCGCATCGCCATAAGCGCGACAGCCACCTCTCTTCTTGCGGTGCCAGGAAGTGACCCTTTTTCGAGCTCCCACTGCTCCCGGGGTTTGTTCACCGGCTTGGAGTAACCCGGCTCCAGCTGGACCGCCCTCATGGCCAGCTCCAAAGCACGTGAAGTGTCAACTTTCATTTCCAGAAGAATGTACGAAAGATAATCGTATGCAAAGGGATTGAGACTGTCCTCTCGCAACATCCTTTCACCGTATTGTCTCACCCGGTCTGCATCATCGAGCCTCTTGAGAGATGACAGAAGATATTGATAAACAGTGTACCTCCAGTCCTTCACTTGATATTCTCTGAGAAAGTCATCGAGAAACGCAACCTTGAGTGTGTCGTCCCGCCATATTGGATATAGGCCATCAAAGAACTTCTCTCTCGCGATCTCATATGCTTTCCGCGATTGGGGGAAACTCTTGACGATTGCCCGTTCTATTTCGGCCACTCTGGCACTATCCGCTTCAGCAATCCTCAACCCGTCATAGGCGAGAGCGAGAGCCGTCTCCCTGTCGTCCAGAGTCTCGATGAAGCTGAGAGCTTCCTCTCTGACAGCCTCCTTTACCCCGTTGAGCCTTGTCGAATCGTCCTTTGACGCCTGGATAAGAGCAAACCATCTTTCGCTGTTGGCCTCCAGGTTGTCTGGATCAAGCTTCACCAGATCTTCCCATGCCTGAGCCGCTTTCTCCCAGTCCCTCTTTTTACTGTAGACGAGCGCAAGCGCTTTGAGAGCCAGTGTATCCACGGGCTTCTCGGCGAGTATCTCCTGGTATACTCTTATGGCCTTCGAATACTCTCTCCTTGCAAGGAGTTCCTCCCCTCTCTCGAGTTCCGCGCCTCCACACGTTCCCGCAATAACGCCAAGAAAGAAGATCATCAAGGTGGCATACTTTCTCATGTCCCCCTCACTTTTTCGACTAGAATAAGATAGAGAGCAGTACTTTTCAACACTTTTAACGATCCCTTGATCCGAAAGTAACGGAGCAGGTTTTCGCTGTCTGTGTCCGTTTTGGCCGGTAAGAAAACACCTTTACACGATTGAGCAGGTTGGTGTGTTTTTCACCCAACAGGTGAATTTCACCTGAGACTGAGATGTGCCTGCATGCAGTAGCATGAATCGTGACAAAGGAGCTCCGGAGGACTCACTGCCGGCCTAATCCTGGAAGGGGATTCAGACTCAGTCCAACCTTGGTGTGTATCTCCGCCATCGGGGTGGTGTCATCCCCGCTTCCGCGGGGATGACAACTGGAGTCTCAGATCCAGGATCTGAGAACT
>JBHIFI010000139.1:0-2122 GCA_046761005.1 Thermoplasmata archaeon | reverse complement strand
ATAAGATTTGGGAGGATTTCAAATATCCTCCCGATGTAGTTCCCGAAGGAGAAGTGGAACATATCGTTGACCACTGTTTTATTCACGGTTGGTACGGGCCTGTAAGCGGGAACGAGATTTCTCATGAAGAAGGCTAATCCCACGAACAAAGCTGCGAATGCTCCGACTCCCCAGGAGGCGAAGATTCCGAAGACTCCGAAGGCGATTGCGAAGGCTGCGGGCAGACCCACGCGCACAAAGCCATAAACGACATTCTTGCAGAGAACGTACTCCGCTCTCCTCTTGGCAACGAAGACATTGTCCATCAAGGGCATGAAGGCGAGGAAAACTGTGAAGAGGACGAAGGACACCACGAAGAATAAGTTATCGAGGAGGAAGTCAAGTGCGGGGGACCAGAATCCCACTCCAGCAAGGAAGATGATTGCAATGACCACGGCAAGTCCTCCCGTAATCGTGAAGGCGGAATTTATCATGGAGGACTCTTTCTCTCCCGCTTCAGGAAGGTATCTTATCAACCCCACCTCCAAACCAACTCGGGAAAAGGCTGCTATCAGCGCAACGGCGGAAATGAGGGCAGCCGCCAATCCGAAGTCGGAGACGGGGTAGAACCAGGCCACGACCATCCAAAAAAAGAATCCGAAGACATTATTGGCTACAGTATTGGCCATAAGATAAATCGCATTCTTGTAAAGAGGCGTCCTCATATCCTTGAAGAACTGCTTTATGAAAGACGCAAGCCCCCCTTTTCTCTCTCTTAACGGACTAATGAACCCTCTCCCCCTTTGTGATGCCATACATCTGCTGATTCTTAAGGATTTTCCTGTTTTTTCGATGTGAAGCCGAGTTGCAGGATGTCCTCTGGGAAGATGTGAATCCGGAAGACGACACGAATCGTCCGCGAGAGATTGTGAAGGAACCTCTTTCTTGAGGACTTGACACACCGAAATAGGGACGGAAAGATATGATATTAGCAGAGTTGCACGGGAGGGCTCCCGACGCTGTCTCGAGATGGGAGGACCCTCTCACCTCCAATGTTTTCGGTGTTCTGAAGAACATCGACAGACAGCTGGGGCTAGGATGTTTCCTGAGGCTGACAGGAATTCCACAGCATTTTTCCAACGAGGAATATGAGGACGCAGAATTCATCTTCTGGGAAGCGAGGGAATCGAAGGACGGAAAGATTCGAAGAGAGCCAGATGTCATAATAGAGATCGGTTCGACAACCATCTTCGTCGAGGCGAAATACAAATCATCCCTGTATGAGGAGCAGTTGCTGGAGGAATACGCTGTTGGAAAGCAGTACCCAGATTTCTATCTCGTCTGCGTTACGGACGACCTTACTGAGCCAGACGAGGTTGAGGCGGCTCGAGAGAAAGGAAATATCCCGGATGGCAGGCTGATCTGGGTAGGTTGGCAGATGATTTGGGAGGAGTTGAAGGAGCTTTCCCGCTCCTCGGGCATCGACAAACCTTCAAAGAGATTTGTTGAGGACGTGATTGAATTGCTTGAAAAGAAGGGACTGACCAAGTTTCGACCTTTTGGTGATGTGGGCCTAGGAGAGGAAGACATCAAGAGAGCTCGCCAGACGCTCCATGACTTCATGAGACAGGTATTCACCTTCACCAGGGAGCTTCAAACGAGACTGCAGGATACCGGCCTCAAAAAAGGTTTCTCCTGGGGCATGGTCGACAGAGACGGAACCAGTAGGTCCAGTGATTGGCACAAATGGCTCATGACGGAGATCGGTCCGGTCTTCGTGGACGAAGCGTGGAAGGAATATGAGTCAGACAATCCACACGCCTATCTCTTTGCCACTTTTGAGATGGAGGAGCCTTCCCTCTGTGTAGGGTACGGATTTCGGATAACTGAGAAAACGAGAGAGAGGCTCCGAGCCGGTGTCGACAGGCTTGGCGAGCACCTGGACCGGAGTGTCTCCCTAGACTTCTATAGTGCCTCGGGGCGCGTGGTAGTTCCTCAAGCAAGGCCTGAGGATCTGAACGAGGAATTCTTCGAAGAATCGGGTGCAAGAGATGCTAGATGGGTTGAGATGTACGTTGAATACTCCTTGAGCGAACGGAATCTCGTTGACAACGCGGAGAAGACTCTCTTGAAGTTCAGAGAT
>JBHIFI010000138.1:0-2193 GCA_046761005.1 Thermoplasmata archaeon | reverse complement strand
ACTCTCCTACATCCTAGATAGTCCATTGTGATTGCTGCAATCCCTTGGATACGGTTCATCCATAAAGTAGGTCATTGGAGACTTCAAAGCTCCACTTCACCCTGCGTCACGTTCCAGGGGAGGTCCTCTCTTGGTTCTGGATAAGTCGCACTTGATAATGAAAAACGACATTTCGTTAGATTGTATTTTGTGCCAGAATGAGGAGGTCCGAGGAAGATGAGGTTCTACAGAGAACAGGAGAGATATCTCACATACAAGCCAATGGATGCAAGGAAGCTTGAATTTCCTTCCGGGAACGGGAGGTCGTTGTTCCTAGCAACAAGAATCTATGGCACTTCGATAATATAAGAATGATAATACAAGAATGGGTGAGAGGTGGGAATCCCTCTTTGAGAGTCTCAAGGACGATGTTGTGAGGGAGGCGATACTCCTTAACATGAAGATAGGAGAGGAAAGTATGAAGACTTATCAAACAATCTAATGAAATCCCTTCGCTGATTTTTCGACACAGAGTCTCCTGCATGCCATACTAGAACAGTACCGCAAAGGTTCTTATAATACCTAAGATATGGACTCCGCCGTTTAGTAGATAGAGGGGGAGAGAATGGGGGGGCGAAGGCACTTTCACAATCGGTGTTCAGGACTCAAGCACGATTATTCTGTTAGTTTGACTCGAAAGAGTTCACCTCATCTTGTCACGATAATCGATTCACAAAGAGGAGGGGGGAATGAGAAGAGAAGATTGCACATGCAAGAAGCATTGCACCTCGTTTAGTCAAGGTAATCCGCTAATGGATTGCATGAGCGCCGAGGAGGGGCGTGATGACAGGACCCGAAGGGGTCCCACCCAATGGGGGAAATACCCAAAACCTGAAGGAGGTAGGTAGGAATGAGAAAAGCAATTGCAATAGCACTGACGACCGTGATGATGTTTGCAGCATTTTCCATGTTGGGAACCAATGCAGCTGCGACATCGGAAATTCATGTCTATCCAGGCGACTCGATTCAAGCGGCCGTGGACTCAGCATCGCCGGGTGATACAGTAATAGTCCACGCTGGAGAGTACCATCAATCTGTAATATTCGGCCCTGAAGATTCTGGCATCACTCTGAAAGGGATGGAGGAAGCGATACTAGATGGCACTCCGCCAGCAGACACCGGAACTACTCTTGGTGTGAACGCCATCACCATTCAGGCAGGAGCCAGCGAGATAACCATCAAGGGCTTTGAGATCAGGGACTATTCTGGGCCTGGAAGTGGACAGGGAAATGGAATTCAGGCCTGGAACGATGGCACAAGTGATATCACCATTGAAGACAATGTTATCCATAGCAACAGCTGGAATGCAATTCTGGTTGGAAACGAGGGAACTGGACTACACGAGGGCTGGAAGATAGAGGACAACGTTGTCTATGGCAATGGATTCTACAGCGTAGAAATCACGAATGGTAGAGACTGCAAGATCGAAGGCAATAGCGTTGTTGGTGGAATAGCTGGCATACTCGTTCAATCACGTAATACAATCCCCGAGAGCGGAATGTTCTCGTCCGGCGACATTGTTGTGGAAGACAATGAAGTTTCCGAAGCATGGTACGGCGTTTATGTGATCGCCCTTGCGAGTGGTCCCACCCCACCATTCGATCCGATACCGGGCGCATGGTCGATTCTCGAGAATGTGGAAGTTTCTGGCAACGAGATATTCGATAACACATACTTTGGCCTCTACGCATGGGGCTATCTCAGCGGACTTGTCCAAGACAGCAGCTTCATCGAGAACGACGTTCACGACAATGGCTTATACCATGGAATCGTCCTCAACAATGCTGACGATAGCATTGTGGCAGAGAACCAGGTCTACGGACATGGCTATGACGGAATAGCTCTTTATGGAGCTTCCAGCGGAAATGAAGTGTCGGAAAACGATGCGAGCAACAACGGCAGATATGGAATCAGCGTTAGAGGTGGTTCCAGCGAGAACACGATATCGGAAAATACCGCACTCTCCAACGTAATGTACGACCTACATTGGGACGGAACTGGAACGGGCAACACCTGGGAAGAGAACACATATCGTACCAAGAGTCCGAACATCCCTTGAGGATGGCGGTAGATTCAGAGTTGCCGACCAAAAGAGAGGCTAAGCCTCTCACTCTTTCTTATTTCTTGATTTGTTGAGTTTCGTTTGAATGATTT
>JBHIFI010000137.1:0-2240 GCA_046761005.1 Thermoplasmata archaeon | reverse complement strand
ATAGCATCCATGGGACAAACAGTCTCGCATATGGGCGAGTCGCACTGCTGGCATACCATAGGAATGTAGACACCAGACCTCATCCACTTCACTATATGAATTCTCGAAGCCGTGGGATTGCATACCCCGGCGTTCTTGACTGAGCAAGCTATCTCGCACAGCTTGCAGCCAGTGCATTTCTCCGGATCAACTAACAAGAGCATCCGCAAGACTCTCACTCTCAAAGCATATGAGTAGGCTCATCCTGTAGCTTCAGCTTCTTCAACGTATCCTCCAGGGGTTCACCGTTCCTGCTCCATCCATGAAGTTCGTAGTACTCGTCCAGCATCATCTCAAACTTCTTCCTATCAATCTTCTTGCCTCGCGCTATCGGCAATCCAATTGGAGTTGGCTCCTTAAAGTAACGCTCGGGGAGTGTATCATCCTTTCTCGAGAAGCCCTCTCTTAGGTTGAACATCCTCTCAATAGTATAGATTCGCTCCCCAACAGTCATCAGCTCCTCTTTTGAAAATTTCATGCCTGTGGCGTAGTGGATTAGGTTTGCCCACTCCTCGAACTTGGGCGCGTGTACAGCACAGAAGACCGTCTGAAACTTACAGAGCCCAAGAGAGTCAACAACCGCATAAAGAATCTCCTGCCACCTCACCATGCGACTCTTTCCCTCATACGATGTGTAGTCGCTTGACACGGGACCTCCGTAGATCTCTTCAAGCAGTTCCTCTGGCAATCCGTATAGGTCTATTGCAGGGCGGCTCCGCAGGTGGTCGGCTCCCCTGGTTGATGTGGCAATGCCTAAGGCGAGACCCGGTGTCGGCCTTTCGTCTGAGTGGAGGTTGCCCATTCCCTTTATGTGAATAGCGTAGTATTCCGACTCCTTTCCGATCTTGTCTATGGCTGGCTTCATCCCCTCCGCCAATACGTCTCCGAATCCCTCCCGCTTCGCTATCTTGTGAATCATCTCGACCATGGCATCGCTGCTTCCCCACTCAAGCCTCAGCCCATCCGTTGTCTTCTCATCGATTATCCCCTTCTCGTAGAGCTCCATGGCCCACGCAATGATATTTCCTGTTTCAAGGGTGTCTAACCCATACATGTTGACTAGGTGATTGGCAACGAGTACCGTCTCCAGGCTTGGGCAATCAGGGAGGGTTCCGAAGGCTCCCTGAGATGTGTATTCAGGGCCTTCCCCGTAAAGAGGCGCGTATGATCCCTCTGAAAGGATGTATCTGTGGCGGCAGTGAACGGGACACCCATAGCATCCAGCCATTCCAATGGAGTATTTGTCCATGTTCTCGCATTCCAGAACATCGCCCTTCTCCATGAGATTGTACTGGAAGTTTCTGCAACGTATGAGCCCTGTCGTGTTCGTGTTGCTGTAGATGATCATGGTCCCCCACCTCGACTGCGCTCTCGCCCACCTGGTCTCCATAATCATCTCGTTCATCTGCTTGGAGTATTCTAAAAGCTTCTCAGGATGTGCGAATTCTAGGCCCATGGTTCCCCTGGCGGCTATCGCCTTCAGCTTCTTAGATCCCATTACACATCCCATTCCCGTTCTGCCAGCGGAGTTCTTCATCCCTGTCCTAACATTCGCAAACCTGACCAGATTCTCTCCAGCAACTCCTATCACCATACACTGAATCTCCTCGTCTCGATGGATCTCTCTGATAGCCGTCTGCGTCTCGAAGGTGTCCTTTCCCCAAAGTTGGGAAGCGTCTCTAATCTCGATCTCTCCGTCATTAACCCAGAGATAGACTGGATTCTTCGCCCTTCCTTTCACAACCAAATGGTCGAACCCCGCGAATCTCAATTCAGGAGCGAAGAAGCCGCCCATGTTCGAGTCGCCGACAGCGCCTGTCAGGGGAGACTTCGCAGCAATGTCGCACCTCCCAGAGCCGAGGGCTGGAATGCCACAGAGCATCCCAGTCCCGACGAGCAGGACATTTTCTGGTCCCAGAGGGTTGATATGTGGTTTGATGTGGTTGTAGAGGAGATACATATCAACTCCTCTTCCTCCAAGGTAGAGGCGGCGAATTTCTGCTGGAATATCCTTTGTAACTATCTTACTGCGTGACAGGTCTATGTAGGCTATCCTACGCCTAAGCACGCTTATAGTTCTCCTATGCTCTGCCTCGAATCTTTGCCTGGTCTGGTCTGGGCCATGAGAGTCGGTATCTGATCTTGCAGTAGGGACATGTAACCTCTCTATCTCCCTTTTTGACCGCAATTCTTTTCAGGCA
>JBHIFI010000136.1:0-2248 GCA_046761005.1 Thermoplasmata archaeon | reverse complement strand
CTAAACAAAATTATCGTTGTATTCAAATACAAGAAAAGCAGATTAGAATGTCTCTGATATTGTGAGAAGTAAAGACCCAACTCTTATCGTTTCCTCGACGAAACGATTATGCTTTCCTAGCACACTGTGCGGAATGAGATGAAAATCGATAGGGCTGTCTGATTTGCAAAACTTCACGGAGACGAGCTGCAAAGCTATCGGGTGAACTTTCACTTCAACGATTTCAGAGATGATAGCATACCACTGGACTATTACAGGCGGAAGCAGAATCCAGAGGGCGGCTTTCCCTACGATATGAAACCCGGCAGCCCGACAAGCAACAACGAAACTTGCGGGGTTCTGGGCGTGCTTGCAGAGCTCGACCTCGCCGATTCGGATGCAGTCGAGAAGGCTGTTGAGTACATGCTTTCTGTGCAATCCTAGGACGGAAGATGGGATGAACGCCCGGAAATCAAGAGATTCAACCCTCCGCCCTGGGACATTGCCTGGTGAACTAGGCACGAAGACATGGTTGACCTCACAAACGGCAGCGAACCTTGTGTACTTAAACAGAGGAAGACTCGAAGAGGTCAAGCGGGCCGCGGATTTTCTGCTCCACCATAGAGATGAGAACGGTGCATATCAGGGCTTGACAATCGCCACCTGGGTGTATATCCCTCTTTTTTCCTTTTTGCAGGGAAGGGGAAGCGAGACGGTGAGGAAGTGCTTGGAGCATGCGGAGAAGTGGGTTGAGAAGGAAACAGACCCTAGCTTTCTCGTTTGGTATCTGGAGTGCTTGACGTCGGCGGGATTCTCACTAAGTCATCCGATTGCATCAATTTGCCTTGAGAAGCTAATCTCACTTCAGCGGGAGGACGGAAGCTTTTCATCTGCAGACGGAGATAGGTATGTAGTGCCTACAACTATCAGAGCCGCCCGGTTTCTGAAGCTCTACGTGAGATAGCCCATAAACGTTTCCCGTGTTCCGATGTCTGAGCATCCAAGCCCTTATACGGTGGGAGCTATTCGGTAGACATCGAGGAGGTCTTGTGAAGCTAAGTGCAACTATGAGTCCTCGAGTAAGTAGTGGACGTGTCACACCAGTAGTCATAATTCTTGCAGTAGCATCCGGGTTGCAGATCTCCGTGGCGGCCACCTAGGTGAAATAGAGCGACCATCGAGGAGACCCCAAACGAGCTTCTCTCAAATGAGGACGTCCCCGTATTCTAGCCCTCTTCTGGTAGTTGTTCAGTCGGTTGCTCTGGTGGCATTTCAGCTGGCGGCTGTTCTGGTGGTAGCTGATAAGCAGGTGGCACCGCGACTGGAGGAACTTCAGCTGGCTTCTTTCTTCTCTTGAGCAGAATGAGCAGTACGATGACGATGATTATGATTATTATTAGGGGTATCAGGATGAGCATCCAGTCGAGTTCGACTTTGGGCTTCTCCGTCAGCCTTATTTCGAGAACCTCGTGTGGGTCCGTAAATGAGATAGCTACGCCCTCTTCGAGATGCGTTTCATATCCCGATTTCGTCACTCTCACTGAATATGTGCCGAAGTCCAAGTCCATGAACTCGAAGTCTCCGTTTGCATCGGTCGTGTCCGTGTGAATGACCTCATCATTGGCATCCAAAAGCTCGACCTTAGCCTCCTGAATCGGCTCATCATCAGAGTCCCTCACCACTGTCCCTGTGATCGAACCCACTCTGGCTCCTGTTGTGAACTGGAATGTCGCGCTGTCCCCGCCGAACTCGTAACCATCCCATGCTCTCACCAGCCAGTAGTACGTTGTTTCCTCCTGGGTTACGACATCCTCCGAAGTGGATGTTACAGTGCCGCTGTCTTCAATCGTGGAGAAGTCTGAAACGGTGCTGAGGTACCAGTAGTATGTGATGGAGTCTCCGTCGGGATCGGTGACACCAGTCCAATCAAGCGTGATTGTCCCAGGAGTCAGACCTATGGATCCGTCTTCAGGGGATAAGAGGGTTGGAGTCGAAGGCGGTGCGTTCGTGTGGAACATTACCTCAGTCCAATTGCTCCACTTGTCGCCGTCAGACACACGTACGCCGAAGTAGTAATCCGTGCCGTCGACGAGCGCAGAACCAGCGTAGGTCGTGTTGGTCTGAACTCCTGCAACCACTCCAGGCGCCCACATATCGCTACCGCCCGACTCGGTTCCCACCCTGACATCGTACTCCGTCTGAGGTACACCCTCAGGATCGCTGTAACTCCAGTTCAGGTCCGGGGTGTCGGATGTGATGTGCAGTATGC
>JBHIFI010000135.1:0-2287 GCA_046761005.1 Thermoplasmata archaeon | reverse complement strand
AACAAGGTCCAAAAGGTATCTCTTTGGCCACCTAGACCAACGATTCTACATCACCCGTCTGTGTCGAGGTCAAAAAAACTTCCTTAGCCTCAGTATATCCTCCAAGGAAGCTTTAATCCTCAGCTTTCTTGTGGCTATTGCCTTCATGGGCCCCATATCCTTTGTCAAAAGAGCGATGTAGGTATCTCTGCTTGCAACAAGCACGACATCCGGGGAACCTATCTTGCCCTCACGCAAATCTGAGACTTGCAAATCCTCGAGAACGAAGTTATAGC
Source organism: Thermoplasmata archaeon (assembly GCA_046761005.1). Classification (GTDB taxonomy): domain Archaea; phylum Thermoplasmatota; class Thermoplasmata; order RBG-16-68-12; family JAGMCJ01; genus JAGMCJ01. Next base: position 2,012 of record JBHIFI010000135.1, on the reverse strand, counting down.
CCTCCCCATCAGTCACATCAACTTGTATCTTTCTACTAACTCCCTCAAGCTGCTTCCTGAGTTTGGCATCGGTTTTCGCCCTCTCATTGAATTTTCTGAACGCTTCCAAAAGAAGCTCCTTCATATGTTCGCCTCATCGATAGTCGCTGAGTTTACTCATCTTTGACTCGGAAAGCATCCTTCTTGCGGTTTCCCAACTCCTTCGAGTATTCGGCGGCAAATCTCCCTTTTCACTTATCCACCTTTGCATGAACTCAACAGTGATCGGATCGGCTGGATATCCACTGCCAATGTTCTCGCCCAGTTCCCTGCTGATTCTTCTCACCTCTTCTTCCCTCTTCTCCTTTGCGATTATGGAAGCCGCACTCACGACAGGGAAAAGCTCATCGGCTTTGTGTCTGCAGACTATTTCGAGGTCAAAGTCCAATTCCTTCCTCACGAGGCTCTCGAAGGCTTCACAGTTCGTATCCGCAGAGTCCAAATAGGCAACGTCTGGCCTCAGCTTCTCAAGAATGCTGGCGAATATCTTGGCTTCGAGCTCGTTGATCGTCATCAGCTTTCGCATCTCATCTATGTCCTCGGCGGGGACCACTTGAAAATCGCATTCTGCGGCAACGAGAATCTCCTTTGAGAGCTCTTCCCGTCTCTTCTTGGAAAGCTTCTTTGAGTCCCTCACCTGCATTTCCCGAAGGTGAATATCGTCCACGACCAGGACACCGGCCACTATAAGTGGTCCCATAACGGGTCCCCTGCCCGCCTCATCCACCCCGCAAATCCTAGTCATCATGCTCACCGAAAATATCACGTGCCGATTCTTGTAGACTTCTAAGAACCTCGTCCTCGTTCACATTGGCTGGTCGTGAGTCTTTCATGACGATCCTCCCATCGACTATTGTGTGAGTGACATCGTTTCCGTTACAAGAGTACACGAGATGAGATGGGATTCTTGACTTGAACAGAGGTGCGCATTTTGATTTCTTCATGTCTACGACGATGATGTCAGCCTTCTTCCCTACTTCTATAGATCCGAGCTTGTCGTCCATGCCCAAAGCGCGCGCCCCCTCTATTGTTGCCATATCCAGAGCTTTTTGGGCGGGAACAACGGTGGCATCCCAACGCGAGGCCTTGTGCATGAGAGAGCTGAACTTCATCTCCTCGAACAAATCAAGGTTATTGTTCGAAATAGGGCTATCTGTCCCCAGGCAGACGCTCAAACCATTGTCGAACATCTCAGGCAGCGGGGCGAATCCTCCGGATGCGAGCTTCATGTTTGAAACAGGACAATGAACGGCACTTACTCCTCTTCTTGCAAGAGTCCTTATCTCATTGATTGTAAGCCATACGCAATGTGCGGCGATGCCTCTCTCGCAGAGAAATCCTATCTTTTCCAGCCATTCTGGTGGTCGAAGACCATACTTCTTGACATGATTGTAGACCTCCTTCCTCGTCTCCGAAAGATGGAAGTGAAGGGGAACTTCCTCCCGCTCAGATAGATCCCTAGCGCGAAGAAAGGTCTCTTCTGAGCATGTGTAAACGCCATGAGGAGCGACGAGCGGCTTTACGAGACCCTCGCCTTTGAAATCCCGAATGAAATTCTCACAGTTTTTGAGCGGGTCGCCTTTCTGTGTTGTGAACTCCTGGTCAAGCACGACCCACCCCAGGAAACCTCTCATCCCCGTTTGCCTTACTGCGCGGGCTACTTCATTCTCCCAGTAGAACATGTCCATGAAGGAGGTGGTTCCCGTCCTAATCATCTCGATGCATCCCGCGAGACTAGCGACCTGCACGTCCCTCGTGGTAATCTTCTCGTCAACTTCGAATGTCTTTTCCAGCATGACCTCAAGATGAACGTCATCTGCGAGTCCTCTTAACAGAGTATTCGCAACATGGTTGTGGTTGTTTATCAACCCAGGCATAATCACCGACCCCACGCAGTCTATTTCGTAGTCCGCCTCCACTGTTGTTCTTCCTATTTCGGCGATTCTGTCATCTTCCACAAGGACGTCTCCCTC
>JBHIFI010000134.1:0-2334 GCA_046761005.1 Thermoplasmata archaeon | reverse complement strand
GAAAATCTGAAGGTCTGGTTCAGAACGGAACGCTTTCGCTAGAATCCACCCGCCCGTATGAAATCGTTTCGGGGAATCTGAGGTCAAGATAAGCGGGAAGTGGGAGGACGGGACTGAGGTCGAGGCGCACGATTACATCAGGGTGATCGACCCAAGGAGATGATGTTTCTGTTGTCAGAGTCTCCTCATCGACACTGGATGACGCTGGAGACTGCATGAGCAAACATATATTAGCCCTCTCGACATTCTTCGCAGACAGTCCACCGGTAGTGTCATGACGAAGGAGATAGCGAAGAAGTGGCTCAAGCAAGCCCTGCACGACCTTGAGATGGCTGAGAGGAACATAGGCATCGAGGGATACGACGTCGCAGCGTTTCTCTCGCACCAGGCCGTCGAGAAGTTGCTGAAGGCCATTTTCGCTCTCGAGGGAAGGGAATTCCCAAGGATACACTACATCGATGAGCTGGCTCATGAACTCATCGTCACAGAGGAAGTCATATCGCACATCCACGCCCTCACAGGGGACTACACGCTAGCGAGGTATCCTGACGTTGGCGAGGATGTTCCTTATGAGCAATACAACAAGGAAACCGCCAAGGAGAAGGTTGAGTCCGCGAAGAAGGTGTTCGATTTGCTGAAGGGACGCTACGAGCAATTGGAGGGAAGGGATGAGTGACGCCTGGGTAGAGAGGTTCAAAAAGGAAGCTCTTCCGCGAATAGTGAGGGAGATCAGGCCCGCCAAGGTGTTCTTGTTCGGCTCCAGGGTCACCGGAGAAGCGAGGGAGGAGTCTGACCTGGACGTTATCATAGTCTCCGAGCGCTTCGAGGGTGTCCGCTTCCTCAAGAGGATGGAGATGCTGCTCAATATCGCGAGATTCCCCAAGCACGTGGACTACCTCTGCTATACGCCCGAAGAATTCGAGAGGATGAAGTCCAGCTCATCTCTGATCAGGAGCGCGATGAGACAGTGGGTCGAGATTGCGGCTTGAATTTACCCGCCCATATGAAATCCTTTCGGGGGAATTGCCCCCGGATGTATCGGAGGCAACACTCGCGATGTTAGGCACCCTTCTTGATTGGCGCTGCAAAAAGCTAATAGCATTGAGGGTAATGGTATGGTGAATGAGCGACGAATCTGAGGAAATGGTTAGAGTCATCACCGACATCCTGCTTAAGTCGGGCGTAAAGAGAGCATCGCTCTTCGGCTCCTTCGTGAGAGGCGAGACCACCGATGGCAGCGATGTCGATCTGCTCGTGGAGTTCGAGGGCAGGAAGAGCCTGCTGGACCTTGTGAGCCTTAAGATTAGGCTCGAGAGGTCACTCGGGAGAAGAGTCGACATTCTCACGTATGATTCCCTCCATCCACTCCTCAGAGAAAGGATCCTGAAGGAACAGAAAGTGATCCTGCGAAGGATGCCAAGGTGTTCATAGACCATATGCTCGAATCCATAGGTTTGATCGAGAGATACCTCAGAGATCGCACGAAGCAGGATTTCCTGGAATCTGTCCAGCTTCAGGATTCTGTCATTCGCCGCATCGAGATCATAGGGGAGGCCGCAAAGAACGTTCCTCAGGAGGTTCAGGAGAAGTATCGGGAGATTCCCTGGGAAGAAATCGCGGGAATGCGGGATATCCTCATTCACAGGTATTTCGGGATAGACCTCGAGCTGACAGGAGACGACCGAGTGCGTTTCCTTCTCAGTCTGTACCAGAAAAGGCTTCTCGACTCGACTCCCGCGAAGTATGTGCTGACGTCTGAGATGGTCGGACGTGACGGAAACACGGTATACTGGTTGGTTTTCGCAACGAAGCATCCAAAGGGGTGTCAAGTGATGAAAGAGGCTATGTGGAAAGTGGATCCGACGGGAACGTATCGATACTTCGACTCAGCGGCTGGTGTCAGACGTTTTGTGCTGGACGAAGAGGATCCAGGGTGGGCCAGACAAGCCCAATCCGAGGTGTATGATCATTTCCGGGGCAAGCGGGTTCCGGTCGAGGAAATCGAGGATTTCATCGCGACGACTACGTTCCTGTGGAGGAAGAGGAAGATACTGGTGCCGCTCGAAGACACACGTATCCAGACGGATGCTTCATTACGTTTGCATCCTAGCTATCAGCGTGAAATGAAGACCTCTCTGGTCTTCTGCGAAATCCAATGACAGCCTCCCTGATATCTGTTGAAAGACCCATTCGAGGCTCACGTTTAGCATTCTGGCTATACGGTTCTCCGGGGGAAGACGGTGAGGATCGGTGTATTCGTCTGCGGCTGCAGCGGAAACATCTCCAACTACATTGACACCGACAAAGTGACCAAGGAGGCCGGGACCTAAGATG
>JBHIFI010000133.1:0-2407 GCA_046761005.1 Thermoplasmata archaeon | reverse complement strand
AGAGCACCTTCGGACGGACTGAGACTTCCTCCAATGCCGTATGGATTCGTATTCACCTGCCCTTTGCTTCGCTGGGGCGTTATCGCATGCCGAACTACACTGTCAGGCAGGTATCAAAGACCGTTCGAGAGAACTTCGATGAGGAGACAAGGGTGTACGCCATCACTGTCAACGATGACGAGGGAGAGAAAATCGATTTCCAAGAGATCTCCGAAGAGGAGGAAGCGTAGGCTGGTTCTCATGGATTCAGGGCCCCTTCTCCTCATGGGGTCCTACAACGGTAACCTTATCGGCAGGTTCAAGAGGGTGAGGAACTACAAGAGGGACGACTTCGACCTCCTCGTGGAGTTCTTAGCGGGGAGGATGGCCTAACAGATAGCCGCCACCGCTATGGTGTTGGGGCTTCTCGCGTGCAGGACGGCTGGAATCCTTAGGTGACGGTTCAAGGGAGCCGCACTTCACCAATCGATTGGAACCTTCTCCGACGGTATCCTCACGTCAACCCTCAGGTCTTCCACAAATCTCTTGAAAAGCTCAGGCCTCTGTGTGTGAATCGGAACCACGGTCTTTGGAGATATCGCTTCGATAGCGCTCTTAAGCTCATGTGGAGTGGCATGGCCCGAAGCGTGGACCTGGTACAATGGCAGACCGTAGTAGTCCAGCCAGTTCAGCAACCTTTCGTACTGGATCTCCATCTCCTCATCGAAGGGCTCGCTCGATGAGAGTATGTATGTGCTTCCAGGCTCCGGGCTGACCTTCGCCATCTCGTTCATGTCGTATATCGTTGCAATCAGTATGGCCTTCTCCTGGATCTTGTTGATATCTTCCGCGGCAACAGTGTTCGAGTACTTCGTTTCTAAGGTCTCCTCCCACGCGTATGTCGTCTTCTTTGCCTTCTTGAATATCAGGATTCCCTCGTCGTCCAGTCTGAAGCGCACGGAGCCAGTCTCTCGAAGAGCGTCCGCTATGAAGGCCTGCTTCATGGGGATGGCTAGCTTCCTTCCGCACTTCTCAGCGACATCGTGCAGGGTACTCAGCCTATCCATGTCCGCGATTGGTATACCCACGAGCACCAGCTTTGTCGTACTAGAGACTATCCTGTTGATCTTGCCCCCCACCTCCCGTTCGGTCTCCACCTTCGACTCGCTAATGTGAGTTCCCTCTATCAGCAGAATCTCTGGCTCGGAGGCTTTTGCTCTCTCCAGGAATTTTTCTGTACCCTCCTTCCTAGGCCCGTGCATCCTGAAGTCACCTGTGTAGACGAGGGTCCCCCCCGAAGTTTCGATTATGTATGCCGCCGCGCCAGGAACGGAATGGTCAACCGGACAGAGCTCCACATTCAGCGCCGAGAGGTTCTTCGACCTCCCCTCGGGAAGCGTGATGAATTTCTTCAGGATCTCTTCTCCCCAAGTCTTTGTGAGGCTTGCGATATTGTATTCCCCAAAAGAGCCGCCCGAGAGGTCCCTCGCCACTAGGAGGTCTCTTGCCGTGGCCCCGCAGTATATGGGATACTCATCCTTCATCCACCTTATCGCATCGTAGTGGTCAGCGTGCGGATGAGTGACAATCACTCCGTCCAGATGGAACTTCGCGGGGTCTCTCTTGTAAAGACCATCAATCCTCGGAAGGATTCCAATCTCGAGCAGGTGTCTCTCCTCCCTCGCCTGTATGTACGGTTCGTCAAAGAATCTCTTCTCCCTGGAGAAATTCTTTCCGAAGTCCAGAAAGACCTTGGTGTCATCATCTTCCAGCAGAAACTTGTTCCCGCCAATCTCGCCGACTCCTCCATAGAACGATATCTTCGGCATCTCACTCCCTCTATCTAGCTATGGCTTATTCCTATACCTACCTCCGTTTCCCGCTGTTCTCGCCGTGTTTGATCGCGTAGGATCTCCTCCTCATCTCTCGCCACAACTCCCTCTTGCATTGCTTGCACATGCCCTTTGAGTGATACTTGTGCTGTCCCATGTCCTTGCCGCACCGTCTGCAGTACATCTTCAGCATTCGAACCACCCTAAAGTTCGAGGCTCTCGATAGTGTCCGCCGCTGGTGGCTGGCGGAGGCTCGCACTTGAGAGATTCGCTCAATTCGGACGAGGAGGCTTCGCTTCATAGTAGAGTTCTTCTGCGATTTGAGGACATCATTGTACAAGAACGCCATATTCCTTATGGCGAACACGGCCGTGGGAAGCGGCACGGGATTCTTCTTCTGGATGGTCGTTGCCATGTTCCACACTCCCTGCGAGGCTGGTTCCGCAACTGCGATAATCCTCGTCATGAGATTTATCGGGACACTCTCTAGGTCTGGATGTCGACTTGTGAGGTTCCTTCCCGCTGCGGGTGAGAACACCAGAGCGACGAAACCCCCTCTACGATGACATCTCCCAAGATGGACGCTCCAATTCTGT
>JBHIFI010000132.1:0-2464 GCA_046761005.1 Thermoplasmata archaeon | reverse complement strand
GACATCCTGCAACTCGGCTTCACATCGAAAAAACAGGAAAATCCTTAAGAATAATCAGACGTATGGCAATACAAAGGGGGAGAGGGCTCATTAGTCCATTACGAGAGAGAAAAGGGGGGCTTGTGTCTTTCATAAAGCAGTTCTTCAAGGATATGAGGACGCCTCTTTACAGGAATGCGATCTACTTGATGATGAACACGATCATCGGTAGTGGTCTAGGCTTCTTCTTCTGGATGGTCGTGGCGAGGTTCTGCATCCAGCTTCCATAGATGAGGTCAATCTATTCCTCGGTTCTCTCTTCGGTTTGAGTATCTTCTTCCTCGTTTCTATTCCTCAGTCTTCGAATCACAAAGCTCGAAATCATTCCCAGAGCGAATCCCAGAACAAGAAGAGTAATGGGGATTGGCAAGGAATCAGCGGGACCAGCTTCGATAGATGGTTCATGTCTTTCAGGAACATCGAACGAGCGCTCGTTGGAACTCGAGTATCGATTGAAGCTGTTATAGACAAACACTTTCGCGGTATAGTTCCTTCCAGAGAGAATAGGTAGCACTGAAGAATTCCTTTCTATGTTTTGAATCTCGAATCTATGGCATTCAGGCCCCTTACACAATTCAACCACGTACCTGTCGAAATAAGAATCAGTGCTTTTGCTCCACGTGAAAGTCACGCTAGTTGAGGTTAGATTCTGGGGTGAAGATAGAACAACCGGTTCAGGAATGGGATAGTCAGGAGTAGTGACCGCCCTCAGGTCAGTCGATGAATACTGCATCGCAGAGTCGTAGACCCTCACCTCTACCTCATAGCTCTGGAGGGGCTTGGCTGGGATATTCGCTGTCACTATGTCACTGTCTGCTATCTTGAATGACATCTCGAGAGACTGATGAATCTGGGTTATCTCGTAGTAGGCAAAATCCGAGTCCAGATTCTTCGTCCAACGAAGGGTGATTTCCTCGAAAGTTGCGATAAGGTCTCCTGCAAAAGCTATCGCGGTGGGCTTGTAGTCCGCCGTAACATGATTCGTTATCTGAGGGGTTCCTGGGATGGTGCCGATATCCATGAGATCGAATCCCATGAGTCGAGAGCCGAGAAACCACACACTCACACCAAGTGAGATCTCATAATCGAGATTCATCACAAGGTTTTTTGTTTCCTTCCCGCCAGTCAACGAAGACGGTAGATTGATGTTAACCTGTCGGCTTCCCCACACATTCCACGTAAGGCTGTTCTCAGATATTTGGAGAGGCGCTACTGAACTCGGGTCCAGTGCTCCCCTCAAACTTGTGATGAGGTCGATACTTACGTCTACGAGACCAAAGGCGATTCCAGAGACACCAGGAATGTAATAGGAGAATACGCCGAGCGGTGTTGAGTTGTACAAAGGCAAAGCCACGGGGATTCCAAGAATCTCCAGCTCCATACTGCAGGGACCCGGAGTCACTCCGTAGGAGGCGATCTCACTCTCTCCCGATTTGAGCTCGATATCTGAGCTCACAACGTTCACCTTGCACGAAAGCTCGTAGGTGATCCCTGTCACTATTTCCATTGGGGACAGTCCAAAGTGAACAGAGGTTTCAGATATTTCTCCTTCGTCCGCTGTCACGTTTTGTGGTTGCACCACTGCCAGTACAGAGGCAACGAGCACCACCAGAGCCAAGTGTCTGCTTTTCATATCTACCAACTCCAAGGTCTCGAGATGAACTGTAAAACGTAGCGAGGTGCGAAAGTCTCTCTCACAAGCCCTATCTCTGTGTGTTTCATCATTTTCTCAGTAAACGCTCCATGCGTATTAAAGGACACACTGGGGGTTGGTGAAACTGCTCTTGGATATCTTCTCGGCGAGTTCATCACGAACCCATCGAGACCATTCATTGACAAACCCATTCTTCTGGAACGTGGAGTGGCAGCGGAGAGATAGGAAGGTCGAAACGACTAAGAGGAATGGAACGCATACGCCTCACAATATGCCCGTCTTCTGCAAATGCCCCAGTTGCGGGGAAGTGGTGAAGCTCGTCGACCATACGGATTTCGGTATCTCCATGGCTCGTGAGGACGGCATCAAGCCCAAGAATCCGAGATACAGGAAGATAGTGAATGCAAGGGTGTCCATCGCTGAAACGCAGGATAGGTATGAGGGCTCGTGCCTGAAATGCGGAGCGCAGTTTCGGACGGAGGACGTTTGGCGCAGAAAAGCGATTGAGTGAAGCCACGGAAATCTTATTTCAGAGCAGAAGGAGACCTCAATCATCATCCAATGATGCACGCTAGCATTCCATAGTACCTGAGAGAGCACCACCATAGCTTAGCTGTACAGCCAACAATAGGAAATATTTAAGAGTCGCCAGCCTTATTGTATCACAGAGGGGGAGCATGGCTCGCACTTGAGAGGCCCGCTCGTGACTGCGGGATAGAGGAGGGCTTATGAGATTCATACGGGATTTCCTTCGCGATCTGAGGACGCCGC
>JBHIFI010000131.1:0-2654 GCA_046761005.1 Thermoplasmata archaeon | reverse complement strand
AATCATCCTGACGCCGCCACCCTGATTCCTTGCTGTGTTTGCCTAAGACCGAATCCCTGCGGAATAACCGCCTCATATGCTCAATGAGCCTCGAATCTAGACAGGCTGCTTGTTTTGCGAACTGCCGCGAAGAATATCCTCAGTCAGACACACCTCTGCGAATGCGTATGCCAGATTGAGGAGAGCTGCAACATGCATCTCCTCGGTGACGCTCGCGGTCGCATCTGCCACGAACCTAACCCAGATATCTCTGAAGAAGGCATCCCTAGCTGTGGATTCACAGCATATATTAGTCATCACACCACAGATGACGACCTCCTCAATTTGTTGAGATTGTAGAGTCAACTCCAAGTCAGTATTGTAGAAAGCACTGTATCGATGTTTGTGTATCACCTTGTCCTCAGTTTTTGGAGCAATAGATTCGTGAATCCTAGCTTCATCAGTCCCCTCTATGCTGTGCTCATCCCACCACTGCTCGAGTATGCCCAAATCGGAGCCATCTGGCCTATGGACATGGCAGGTGTATATCACTTGCCCTCCCTTCCTATGGTAGTGATCTATCAGTTTCTTCACATTTGGAAGGATTGCATTTCCTGGGTCCACGAGTGCTGGGACTTTTGAATCAAGGAAGAACTTCTGCATGTCGATGACGAGGAGAGCGGAATGGTCCATATCAATCGGAGACTTGTGAATGTTGAACTTCTCAATCCTTTTCATCCATTCTTTCGATTTTCTGTCGAGGGTTTTTTGAGTGATCTTCTCTGTCATAATCCATCCCGGAATCAAAAAGAAGTCGAGTGGTTCGTGGCATGTCGGCTACCGCATGTTGCCGATTTGAGGCTAAGGCCCACAGAATCGAAAGGGGTGTGCTCATCTGTCACAATCAACGTCATTATCGTATGGCAGGAGCTTGACTCTATGTAGCGAAAGAATGCTATCGGATTGATTTTTGAGGCAGTCACGACAACCTCCCATTTCTTCGAAGTTTTGGACCCCTATTCTCAGCTTGGCTAAAAAGCTTATGTGGGCTAATCGGAATGCGTTTTTGGCGACGAAAAGCTATTTCTTACGGGTGCCTGCGCAATTACCTAGGCTTCTTCACGATGACATTTTTTGCAATCATCGCGTTCGGTATTGTCACCTGTTCACCGGTTGCCTTTTTCAACACCGTTCCGTATCTGCCCACTAGAAGAACGATTCCGCTGTACTCATCAATGGTTACTTCATCTCCCACTTTGAGCATCTTGGAGACAGATGAATAGGCGCTAACGTTTGCGGCAACGTCCCTGCCTCCGATTCCAAAGGAAATTGCCAGCGCAGCGCCAAGGGCAGCTATCAGAATCGAGAATGTGAACACAAGGAGACTCGTGTCGATACCTATCAGCCCGAGCGCCATGACTATCGCTATGAATATGACTAGCCACTTGACTATCGTCGCTGTCGTCTCTGCTGTCATGGGAACATCAACCTCTTCCATGGGTTCCTTAACGCGTTTAGACAGCCAAGTTCCCAACCAGAGACCACCGAGAGCTATGAGGACGGCTCCGAAGACCCGGGGAAGATACTCGATAATCAGGGTCACGAATTGTGCTATTACTAGGAACCTCAAGAAATCCAAGGCTATGGCTATGAAGAATAGGAAGACGAACCAGAAGACAAGCAAGCCAAGTATTTCCGGAAGCCCTCTAAAGCCAATGCTTCTAACGGTTTCCACAAGTCCTGTCTCTCTGAAAAGCTCGTCAAATCTCAGTCTATAGAGAACCTTGACCACTAACCATTTCACAATCTTGGAAATGATGTAGCCCACGATCAAGATTATTATGGCGAAAATGAGGCTGATTATGACGAACTCCCACAGCCACAATATCCCTTGCCAAATCCACTCTATTTCCCCAGCCATTTTTCGACCTCCTTACAGGTGCATCCCCTAGACGTCGAAGAGTCGCATTACTTACGCCCTTATAAGTATTTCTCAATGCAGTGCGGGTCCGCACTCTGGCCGCGAAGGCACCGTCCTCAGACACTACATCTGAAAGCTCCACAGCTTTCTACACACCAAAAGACTAATGCGGAAGAGACAGCCTAGTCGACGACTATTTTCCTCTGGAACATCCCCCGCACATACTGCACAACCTTCGCATCTAGCATCCGTGAGAAGAGCCTTCACGGCGACAATTCCCATGGCACCCCTTGGGCATACCCCGTGCAAAACCGCAGCCGCCAAAACAAAGAACATTGATAATCTTGGCTTTCATGACTACTTCTCGATATTCTGAGATTATTTCTCGATCTCCTCCTTCTGGCGCTTAACCTCTCTTCTCATTTGCCTCAGGTCTGCAATTTCCTCCTCAGTCCTTTGAATCGCAGTGAGCATCTCTGGTTTGACTGAATGTGAAGGAAGGTTCACCCTTAGCTGTTCTAATTTCAGTGTGAGTTCCCTTATTCTCGCATCAATTTCGCTTATCTCATCCAATGATCGAGTTATTAACACCTGATTAGATATAGCTTTTGAGCGGGGTCTTCCGTTAGTTTTAAGAAATCTCTCCGCCTTTTGCGAGATGAAGGTATTGTAAAAAGGGGCTCATGGTCTAGTGGTTATGACATCTCTCTCACACGGAGAAGGTCGCCGGTTCGAATCCGGCTGAGCCCATACA
>JBHIFI010000130.1:0-2753 GCA_046761005.1 Thermoplasmata archaeon | reverse complement strand
CCCATCATATCCATGCCGGATGATGACATCACGCATCCGATTCCTGACCTAAGCGCTTACATCACCGAAGGTCAGCTTGTCGTGGCTAGAGAGCTGCACAGGAAGGGGATATACCCGCCAATCGACATCTCTCCATCGCTTTCCAGACTCATGGACGCAGGAATAGGTGCGGATCAAACGAGGGAGGACCACAAGCAGGTCTCGGATCAGTGCTACGCAGCTTATGCCGAGGGAAAGGATCTCCGCGGCCTCGTGGCCATCGTTGGAAAGGAGGCCCTCACAACAAGAGATAGGAGACTGCTCGATTTCGCCGACGTATTTGAGGCGGAGTTCGTGAAACAGGGCAGAGAGGAGGACAGGGAGGTTCTGAAAACTCTCAACATAGCCTGGGAAATGCTCACGATGCTGGACGAGAGGATGTTGACCAAGATAGATAGGGTGACGCTAGAGAAATATCATCCCAAGTATCGAGAGGAGAAGCATGGTCAGAGAGTACAAGCCGACGAGGTCAGAGCTTCTTGAGCTGAAGAAGCAGATCAGGCTGTCCGAGACTGGACACAGGTTGCTGAAGATGAAGAGAGACAGTCTTATCGCCGAGTTTTTCCAGATTCTTGACAAGGCGAAGGGCGTTAGATCTGGGATACAGGAGAAGTATGAGCGGGCGATGGAGAGGTTGTCCATCGCAAAGGCGATTGAGGGTACGGTAGGCGTGAAATCAGCGGCATTTGCTGCCCTTGAAAATCCAGAGATGGAGCTGAGAACAAAAAACGTCATGGGGATAGTTGTCCCTGAGATCGAATCGAGGAGCGTCAAGAAAAGAATCGATGAGAGAGGCTACGGAATCATCGGCACATCCACCAGGATTGACGAGGCGGCTGAGTCCTTCGAGGACCTTGTGGAAGATATCGTCCTTGCAGCAGAGATAGAAACGACTATGAGAAGACTGCTGGACGAGATCGAGAAGACTCGAAGGAGGGTCAATGCCCTCGAGTTTAGGGTCATCCCCAATCTGCAGGCGCAGGAGGCGTATATCAGGCTTAGATTGGAGGAGCTGGAGCGGGAGAACATATTCCGCCTCAAGAGGTTCAAGGAGGCCTGATGTCTGGTCTGATAGACAAGATAGTCGAGATGTATCAAACGCCCGAAGGGAAGATGAAACTCTTCCGCATACTCTTCTATATCTCACTGGGATTCCTGCTTTTCGGATACGCGGTGATCATATTCTTCATATTCTGATGGACCGAGCCGATGGAAAGCTGGAAATAGAGGCATCGAATTGGAACAGACCGGAGAAGTGGAGATTTGAATGAAGTAGCCGATGTATTACTCTTCGTCTCAATTGCTCTCCTAGGAGTGGGATTCTTCTGGAAGGATAATCTCTGTCACCTCGTACGAGCATCGGGCTGGTCGCTCTTTGGCATCTTCTGGTGGCTTCAGATACCTGACTACCTCGCGCTGGCAGATCCCTTCAACGCGGTCGCGAGTGCTATCGCCTTGCCGGTAATGATGTTCTTCGCATATCATGAGCTTCTGTCTTATCGATGGAAGGAGGAATATAAGCCGCTCAGGTTCTTGGCGGGGGCGACTTTTCTTGCGTCGGCGATTTTCTTCTCTGTTGACAGGGTTCCCATTCTCGCGGGAAATCTTATCAAGATCGTTTCCGACCACACCGTTGCTGTCCTGAATGCCCTAGGAGGCAACTACACTTCTGGAGGAATCCACTATCCTGGCGGATTCAGCTGGTACAGAATCTCAAGCGAGGAAATCTACGTTCCCATCGGAGGAGCAGACATAAGGATAATTCTCGCGTGCACGGCCATTCAGGCGTTCGCTGTCGCCATAAGCTTCATCGTTTCATGTGAAGCCAAATGGAAGAGAAGGGGCCTCGCTCTCGGAATAAGCATTCCCGTGATCTATCTCGCAAACCTGCTGAGAAATGTGGTTGTCATTCATCTCTATGATAGCAATGTGAGCTTCGAGCTCGCTCACGGCTTTGTAGGAAAGATGATATCTCTTCTAACTCTCGTGGGCCTGGTAATCGTGCTCTTCGAGATACTTCCGGAATTCTACGATGGAATAATGGGCTCTATCGACCTTCTATGGAGGAAAGGGCCTGGACACGAGCCCAAGGACGTCTATCAACGGCTATCGAAGAACTAATCCTTGAGCCTTCTTTCCCAGTCTCCCTCCTTATACTTCCTGAGTCCCACAATTAGCGACACCATATCCTCAAGACCTTCGAGCTGTGAGATATCGCCCGACCACTTCTTCTTGTCGAACTCGTATTTCTTCTCGAAATCGGATACGAAGGCTTCCAAGGAGCTCTCTGCCCACTTTGGTGTTTTTCCCGTAAATATGGCGGCAGCGTATATGTGCGAACCCTTCTGAACCACTATGGTCTTCTCCCCGAACTCGAACTTCCTCAAATTCTCACCGCCCTCCTTGAAGGAATCCCTTATGAACTCTTGTATCGCCGTGAGCATCCCAGCGAGGATGTCCTCGTCCCTGTCTGCATGTAGCCTGCTCGTCTTGTGGGCTATCAATCTTCCCTCGTTGCCGACGATGAAGATGTCCTCCACCGCGTAGATTTTCTTGAGGCTCCTCCAGCCGATGAAAATGATAGCCAGCAGAAGGATAGGAATGAAAATGGACCAGGGCCAATATATGAGGTCCCACAGTGTCATAGCGAGTGGCCTGACCCTGACGACCGCGGAAGCATTCACTCCATTTAGAGTGGCGTTCATCCATCCGTG
>JBHIFI010000129.1:0-2753 GCA_046761005.1 Thermoplasmata archaeon | reverse complement strand
CTCATTCACGGATACTTCGGCGTGAATCTCAAGAGGATATGGAAGGTAGTGAAGAAGGACCCGCCGGACTTGAGGAAGAAGATTCTCGAAGTGAAGAGGGAACCTGAGGGGGAGATTGCCTAGCTCGAGGACGATTTCCATCATGGACCGACTGAGGTCCTCCATTGGTGAAAATATGAACGTGAAGAAGGAAATGGAGAAGATTAAGAGATTGGTGGAGAGGGAATTCCCAAACGACCCTGCGATCCAGCAGGTTCATATCGCGAGGAAGATTCTCGCCGCGGAAGCGAAGCTGACGGGGCTCACATTCGCCGAGTACGTCAGAGCCTCTGGAAAGCGGAAGGACTAGGGTCTTCGCGCCTGAGAGATACGACTATCAGGACGACATTCTCATGCTCAAGTTCAACAGGCAGGAATTCAAGGACACCGTTCAGGTCGGAGATTCCGTGCAAATCAAGATAGCAGGCAAATGGAAGGACGGCACCTCCTTCGAGGCGTACGACAGCATCAGAGTGATCGAGCCCGGCGGGTGATATGTCGTTCCTGAGTCACGATGGCATTCAAACTATTGACAAATACAAAGATTCGTGCGATTAGCACACCACTTTCCTGACACAATCCTCAATTCCGAGAATAGAAAGACTATATCCTCGTCAGTCCAAGATTAAATCGAAGAGCCGGTGAGGGATTGCTCTGAAGGCATTACGTGTGGTTTGGGCAGTTGCCGCGGTCGTGGGTCTCCTCGTTACTTACCCGCTAGCGAATTCAGCTGTGCAGGAAGACAAGCATCTTGCCTATGCATCGCCTGAATGGTCATTTGAGAACCTAGATGAGGTCTCCAAGATTGGTGTGTGGCCCTATGCTAGAATCGACAAAGATGGCTTTCCAGCAGTTGTTTATTGGGGGTCCATGGGAAGGACGTTGGCCCGCCTGACTAGCTCAGGTTGGCAGTACTACGACCTGCCAGATGTGTATGGTCTGAACGACTGGGTGTTTGATAACGATGGAAACGTTCACATTCTGACCAGTGTCCAAGGTATGGTTTGGGGTTGCTTGTACTACTGGTACTACAACTGGACCTCCTGGACGAAAGTGAAGGAATGGTTCTATGGGGGAGCTGTAAACCCGTGGCGCGTATCATCTGTTGGAGGACGAATCGAAATCGATTCACAGGGAGTCATTCATATCCTGCGTGTCAATTCGACGACGAAATACTACGTATACCAACGATTCGTGCTCCTCACCTTGGACAACAAGGAGTGGTCCGAGACCGTGCTACGGGAGGGATATTCGGGAATAACCGTGTATGATTTCAAGCTGGATTCCTATGCCCGACCACACTTTCTCCTCTACTGGAAGGGTCTTGGTGGTCTCTGCCACGCATTGTTTGATGGTCAGACTCTCCACTACGAAATCGTAGATCCGGCTCCTAGACTATTGCGATGGTACGATGCTGGCGCTGTTATGGATCTGAGTTCCGTTGGCAATCCTCATGTGGTGTGGATAAGGGGTGGTAAGCTAGTCGGTGATGGTAAAGAGTATTATTCCGAACTGGTTCATGCTTGGAGAAATGGGTCCGCCTGGACACAGGAGGTTCTAGTTTCAAGCACCGACCCTGGGACTGAGGTTTTTCCTTTGAGTCCCAGAATCGCAATAGATCCTGAAGGGAGTCTCCATCTCGCATACTTCTCCTACGCACTGGGGATACACTATATGACCGACTCATCAGGCATCTGGACAGACGAGACCGTGGAGAGCGGTGGCGAGGAAGCGATTGACACGGGCCGTTTCCCCTCTTTAGCGGTCTCCCCTTGGAAGCAGCCGCATCTCTTCTACTTCGACAGGACCAACGTGAGTCTCAAGTACGCCACCAAGGCCGACCTCACACCTTCCCGCTCAGTCTCCCTCGACATAGACCCCGACACGCTCAACCTCAAATCAAGAGGAAGATGGATAACCGCCTACCTCAACGCAGAGAACGCATCCGTATATGACATAGACATATCCTCCATCAGACTGCAGGACACATTAGAAGCAGAGAGATACGACTATCAGGACGATGTTCTCATGCTCAAGTTCAACAGACAAGACTTCAAGGACACCGTTCAGGTCGGAGAATCCGTGCAAATCAAGTTGACAGGCAAATGGAAGGACGGCACCGCCTTCGAGGCGTACGACAGCATCAGGGTAATTGAGCCTGGGAGATAGCTCAGGAAAGGAATCGAATCCAGATAGCCAGACCTGCTCCAAGTACCGCCATTGCCCCGAAGATGACGAGCACCTCTCCATAGAAGTTCACTTCGGATGACCATTCAGTGTTCTTCCGTCCGATCAGAGCGGCAAACCAGAGTAGCACACCCACCGAAAGCAGCAGCATGCCTATTTCCGCAACAAGGGGAACGAACATGCCCAGAATGAGGCCCAAGAATCCCAGAACAGCGAAGATTATCAGACGATTGGGTCTTCCCATTGAAGGCTCGGCTTGTGTTTGCATGCTGTCCTGATCCCTCCGTTCAGAGAGATGCTCTGTAATACTTCAATTCTTTGGTAGCCACATTCGTCCCCGCGAAACCCTGCAGTACACTCCTTGGTATCTATTGAAGGACCCGTCTGAGGCTCAGAATCTAGTCTGAGTCATGCACAAGAACTATGAGGAACGCAGATGGACTAACTCAAGCCAACGGCAAGAGAGTTTGCAGTCCTCAAGGGTCAGGAACTGTGTCCGGTCTCCTAATCCTTCCTCTCCAGCCGGA
>JBHIFI010000128.1:0-2796 GCA_046761005.1 Thermoplasmata archaeon | reverse complement strand
GGATTCCCTGTTTCGTGGTCAGTGCCGCCGAAATAGGTCGCTGGTATCGGGGGTGAAGGCTCCTCGCCACCATCTTTGCACTCGGGCCAGGGCTCGCATTTGTCAGGCGGCGGTGCACTGACAAACGGAAAGCTCATCAACATCGTCGCCATGAGCACCAGGGCAAGCCCAGTACTGCCGGCTTTTCTTAGAACGTTGTCCATATCACAACCCTCTTGGAGTCATAAGCGTCCGCGCGATATCTAACCGTTCTTTCAATCTATGTAAGGGAAGTCTCGTTTTCGGAATCACCTTTATTTAGTTTTCGTCACATCCCGGTTGGGTGAGGTGTTAGTTGCATACCAAATACTCGGGACGACGTCGCAGGAGTGTGCACCTGTTCTCTCCGCGGATTCTGCAGCTCCTATCATTCCTCACGAGAAAGCAGGCTTGGCTTTCCCCGCCCGAGATCGCTCAATCTTTCCGATTGGATGGCGACCCCGTGAGTGTCATGACCATCTACCGCTGGTTCTCCTTGCTCAGGGAACAAGTTGGCCTCACCTATTTCCCGTATCCACGGATGAACCTTCTCGATCTAGCAGATGTGTACGTGAGAATCCAGAGCCCACGAAGCCCAGCAATCCTTGCTGGCATCCCCTTTGGGCACTCCTTTCTTGTGGAGGTCGGCCTCGACGGACACCCCTTCCTGAGCCAAGGGTACTGGGTCCCCGGCCCTAAGTTCGATGCCTTTGAGGAATACTGGAAGACAGCCAAGAACCTAGATCTCTTGGAGGAATTCGAGATCCTCCCCGCCAAGAACACTCATTTCATATTCTCACCTTTTCACGACGTCTTACAGGAGGACGGCCTAGCCCAAGTTGCGGGAGAAATCGACAATAGGCATTTCGAGAAGCTGGTTCGCCGGCACCTCAACGAACCTTACGAGGTTCGATTGGCAGACAGTATCGCCACTGCTCCCATCGTAATCCCTCTTCTTTCAGAACATCTCTGGCGGCATTGCTCTTCCCGCCAGGTGTGGCAATCTATACGGGCGAAGGGGGAGGAAGAGATCGTCAAGTACGTCAAGGGCGCAGTAAAGAAATCGCTGAAGAAGCCAGGAGCTGCCCTGCGGCTCTTGCAGCAGCACTGGCGGGATCTTATGCAGGAATTCTATGAGGTCTTCCTGCAACCAGTCGTCTTCTTCCCCCTTGGCCTGATACGGAACTGCCCGCTCATCAGCTTCCGAGTGCATAGCGGATCGACGGAGAGAATGATGGAGATGGCTCTGCGAGCCTCCAAGAGGTCCGTCCTGACAACCCTGATGCCCGATGCGGGACAGGAGGGGAAGTGCAGGGTATGGTGCAATCCGCCGAGTGAGGAACTCCCCTTCATCCTGCGCCTCATGAGGGAGTACAACCGTGGACCTGAACCTCCTGTCTTCGGCATTATAGACGTGAAGGCGACGAGGGAGCTGGCCCAGCCAGAGTTCTGCGGGTTCGATTGGCGGTCATTCGACCCTGTGAACCTCTCCTGGCGGTTCGATGGTGAGAAGTATGTGGAGAGATTGAAGGAGATTGACACACGGCGCAAACTCGCATGGCCACTCGCCTCACCAGGGCTGAGCTCCATTCCAGAGACAAAAGGTTTATAGACGCATTTGGAGTATTCCAGCATACCAGGTCGATAGAATGATGTTCGTTGTTAGGCTCAAACCGCGATGCGAGATAGAGAAGGTCTGGAACTGGGTCGACAGGACGTTCAAGGGCAAGAAGGCCGACGTCGTTCCCCTGTACGTCTCCCAGAGGGAGGACGAGCACTGTGTCGCCGCAATTCTGGAGGCAAAGGACTCCGAGAGCCTCGCGGACTTCCTGATCAAGCAGGTTCCCAAGTGCAAGGAGGTCGACGATACGAGCACGGTGACCTTGATGAAGCCCGCATTCTTTCCCGTTCCGTCGAAAGCGGGGAAGGACCTGATGAGATTTGCGGTCTCCATCTCCGTTGACCCCCACAATTACCGCACGGTGTATGATAGACTGCTCAGGATGAGACGTCCAGATGGGATACACTTCAACTACGTCGCCTACACATTCGGTGACGATGACATAGTCGTATCCGCCCTCGCGAGGAACTGGACCGCAATGAGGAGATTCGTGCGGGAGAGGATAAGAAATCTTCCAGGAGTCATAGCAGCGAAGCCGCACCTGATCTGCAAGTCCAAAAGGCTCGTATCAAAGGCACACTGGATGAGGCATCAGAAGAAGTACTCCGCGGAGAAGATAACAGGCGTCGCTCCAAAGGATGCATGGGACTACGACTGGACGTTCACTGAGGAATGCGTCGTCCACGGAGCTCTTCCGGACGAGGTCTAGTCCTCTATCCCCGCCGCGAGCTTGGCGGCCCTGGCCGTGTTCTTGAGAAGCATCGTTATCGTCATCGGACCGACCCCGCCAGGCACCGGGGAGATTGCAGCTGCCTTCTCCTTTATGCCTTCGAAGTCGACATCGCCAACGAGCCTGTAGCCCCTCTCGGTAGTCGGATCTTCCACCCTGTTGACGCCGACATCGATTACCACCACACCGTCCTTGACCATATCGGCTGTGACAGTGTTCGGCCAACCTGTGGCGGCGATGACTATATCCGCCTGCTTTGTGTGTTTCGCAATGTCATCCGTACCAGTATGGCAGATCGTGACTGTGGCGTTCGCCCCGTCCTTCTTCTGCAAAAGAATATTGGCGACAGGCTTCCCGACTATGTTGCTCCTTCCCACGACGACCACGTGCTTCCTCGCGGGGTCGTTCCCGCTCCGAATAAGCATCT
>JBHIFI010000127.1:0-2796 GCA_046761005.1 Thermoplasmata archaeon | reverse complement strand
CTAGATGGGGAGTCATTTGGATTCTCTCGGAGAAAAGAGTCGTCCTCCATTATCGTCCACGACGGAATATTGTAGACACACTTCCTCAAGAAGAGGTGAGTTGTTGCAGAGAATCCATTGAATATGTCATCTGCGGCATTTCTCGCGCACCAGTCATCCGAATGACTAGCCCTTTCCACGATTGATGACCCTGATACTGTCGTAAGCCTCGAAACATGTCCCGTCTTCCCACATTCCTGTAGTCTTGACTTGCACGGACTCGCCAACCTGCACGGTGTCCTTGAATTCCTGTCTGCTGAACTTAAGCATGAGAATGTCATCCTGATAGTCCCATCTCTCTGGTGCTAGAGCGTCCTGCAGGATGATCGTCGAGATGTCTATGTCGCGCACGGATGCGTTCTCCGCCCTGAGGTAGGCGGTTGTCCATCTTCCGTTGGATTTGAGGTTCAAGGTGTCAGGGTCGATGTCAACCACTACGCGAGGGGTCTCAGCGATGCAGGGTGGGCCTTTTGTGGCATATTGAATCTTCTTACCTAAGAGAATGTACGTGGCTATGTGGGGTTGACCGCATGAATCGACATCAAGCGATGTAAGCCAAGGTCTTGGCGACCCCCCTTCTCCATGGATGACCGTGTTCTGTGTCCAAGAGCCTTCCTCAAACGTATGGTAGACGAGATCCTCGTCGAAGATGAGGCTGACTGGGTCTTTCACATCGAGACGAATGGTGGCTATGTGGGGCTCATCAAGAGGACCCACCCTCATAGAAGCATACAAACCCTTCATTCCCGGAGGTCCATCCACAGTCTCGATGTGCCAAGAGTCCGAGATTCTCGTAGCGTATCTAAGCGAGGCTTCGTTTCTTTCATACCTCACAAACGCAACATAGGCCGCATGAGGTCTTCCAAGGGAATCGAAACCAAGAGATCCATGCGAGCCGATGTACTGGATGAAACCAGCGTTCTCGACTAATTCGACCTCCCACTCCTGGTCTTCTCTGAAGGCGAACCTGACTTCCTGGTAGGTGTCAGCGTAATACAACAGATACGGGTCCTTGTCTAAGACAGCAACAGAAGCCCACATAGCCATGATCCCGCCATCATCTACCTTCTGAATCGTCCAAGATGATCCATCGAAGAATGCGTACTTGACCTCTCCCGGACTTAGCCCAGATGGGTCGGTCGTGTATGCCACATGTAGATTATCTGAAGAATCGAAGAATGCATCACACTGCTTGCGACCTGGACCAGCTCCTGCGACAACCTCCTGAAACCATTCGAAACCATCAAACCAAGCATGTATCCAACCAATACCATCGTACATGATATGAGGTAGACCACTTGAATCGAGAGCCAAACACAACGGGGCTCCGCCCCAAGGAGAAGTGCCTATCGTTTGGGCCTCCCAGCCAGACTTCATTCTGTGAGCGTATCTAACCTCCCCAGGTGGATAGAATGCCATTTTCGGGGTGTTGTCCTTGTCCAAAGCAAGAGATATGTCAGGAGATCCGCCAGTAGTGGTGTTCACCACCTCTACTCTCCAGTTGTCCGCGTCACCCAGTTCAGCGATATGCGCGTGATCTGTCGAGATTGTTGGAAGAGCAGAAGCTGCCGAGAAGAGGATGATGGTACCGACTAGTATGCCTATGATTCTCAACAGAATTCCCTCTCGATTTCACGGTGCTCCATCACATACACGAGATCCACCAACAACTCTGGTCCAGTTGACGTAGTCCACGTAGTTGCTCACTCTGTCTCCATCTCCGTCGTTCTGATATGGAGGGCCGGGATTGGTGTCGTTAGGTCCAGTATTGTTCCCCCACCAGTTGCACTTACACGACCAATAGGGAGAAGGCGCAATTGCTCCATAGATGCCATAGTCAACGCCACTGCCATCCGTGTTGTTCTCGATGTCATTCCAGCTGATATTCAGATAGGTCAGGTTAGCGCTGTAGATGTATATGCCATAGTCGTTGTTGTTCTCGATAGTGTTGTGATCTATCTGTGCCCCCAAGCTCGTGTCTATGTAGATTCCGTAGTCGTTGTGATGGATAGTATTGCTGTTGTGAATCGTCGCGTTTCCCCCTGCGACTCTTATCCCGTAGTCATTGTAAGATATGGTATTCAGGGATATTTCAGGATTTCCCCCGCTGGTTATCCATATCCCCATCTGGCCTATGCTGTATATCTCGTTTCCCTCTATGACGGGAGTGCCATACTCCACCTTTATTCCTGCTGACAGATAGCCGCTTGAGCTGAAGGTATTGTTGAGGATAGTAGGTGAGGATGCGCCTTGGACGAGCACACCCACTACATTATCCACGAACGTGTTGTTTTCTACTAGCGGACTTACGCCGGAACCCCACAGCCTTACTCCTGCGGAGTTGCCCTCTATGTGATTCTGTCTTATGGTTGGGTTGGTGCTGCTGTCGACTCTGAAGCCATATACATAGCTTTTCACACTGTTGTTGTAGGCCAACTTCCAAGTTCCTCTGATTCCGTTGACCTCGGTCCAGCCGGGATTCTTGTCGATGACATCCAGAGTGTTGTTTCCGATCATTGTAGTGGAGGAACTGCTATAGATGCCTCGAGGATATGATACCCATCCCCAAAGATAGACGGTGTTCTTCTCAACGGTCACGTTGGCCGAATCGACATATATCCCCGTCGTGACATTCCACATGTCGTTCTCCACAATGGAGACATTCCCCAGAGACTGGTAAATCCCGATCGCTCTTCCTTCGTAGTTGATGGCATGTTGAAACCCTTGGACCTACATGCGGAAGGAAGAGGTGATGTG
>JBHIFI010000126.1:0-2810 GCA_046761005.1 Thermoplasmata archaeon | reverse complement strand
CTCTCCCGCCTCTCTAGAAGCTCATCCCTGTACCTCTCCATCCCTTCGCTGATCACATAACTGGTGATGGTCTCCGGGTCCAGTGACGGGACCTGAGCGTTGTGGGGGGCCTCTCGTTCCGAGAGGGGCCTCAAATCCCAAAGAACGGAGGGATTGACGAAGGAAGGCGATTCATCACCCATCAAACCCTGATAGGCCGCAAAGAGCCTTCTTCCTGCGATTTCGTCCTTTCCGTCCCTTATCTCACCCTCGAGGAACCATACTATTCCATCCATCTTGCCCTCGGGGTCCAAGAACGTTGCACCCCTCCCAGCAACATTGTCACAGCGGGAGATAATCGCAGTAACAACAGACTCCAGGAGCGGGTGACCCATTGCCACAAACTCCGCTTGAGCCTTGAAAGCTCTTTCCTTGTCGAAAGAAATCTTGCTGTACTCCCTGCTAACATCGCCGAACTTTGTCCTGAAGCTATAGGACTGGTTGCGGACATCGAAAGGAACAGAGGATATCGTCCAGAGCCCATCCCGTCTCTCCTTCATGATGATGCCCAACACATCAGCCGCCCTCTTGAAGAACTCCTCGATGTACTCTGGAACAAGCCTATTCTCCCGAGCCTTTCTCCGCTCGCCCATCACTCTAGTCAAGTCGATGTGACGGGTCGCCAACGCCTCAAGACTGGCTTCTCTCACTCTTCTCAATGCCTCCTCGTCAGGTATCCTCTCGAAATCCTTCAGAATCTCTTCCATCGTACGCCTGTTGGCGATGGCGTCCACGATGAGGTCCTTGAGACTCTTTCCAACGAGGACTTCACCCACAACATCAAACACTCTGTCGGAGCCAAGGTGTTCCCTTATTCGGGAGAGCTTCTCAAAGAGCCTTTCTAGAATACGCCCTTCACGTGTGTCGATAGCTACGAGATTGTAGATGTGAACTTCGTGTTGCTGGCCATATCGATGGACCCTACCCATTCTCTGCTCCAGACGATTCGGATTCCAAGGGATGTCGTAGTTGACCATAAGCCAGCAAAACTGAAGGTTGATGCCTTCTCCTCCCGCCTCCGTCGAGACCATTATCTGAGCTTGGTTTCTGAACTCAGATTCGGCCCTTATCCTCGCATCTAGGTTCATTCCACCATGAATGAATGTAACGGCATAGCCCCATTTCCGGAGTTTCTCAACCAGGTACTCCAGGGTATCCTTCGATTCAGTGAATATCAGAAGCTTGACGTCTGATTTCTGAAGCTTCTCCTCGTCCATGACCTTCCGAAGCTCGTTGAGCTTCGTTTCGACTTCCTTCTTCTCAACTTCTTTTGCGAGAATCACAAGATCGTCGAGTCTAGTTATCTCATCCTTCAATTCCTCGAGGGTCTCGGCAGAAGTGAGTTTCTCCAACAGCTCCTCTTCCTTTTTCCATCGCTCGATTTCCTCGAGGTCCTCAAGGTAGTCCTCATCATAATAGCGGGGTTCCTGAATGAGTTGTCCTGTTTCGTAGAGTTCTTTCAGCTTCTTTCGCCTGCGCTCCAGGGATTTCCTCACTGCACGTGTGCTCGATGCAAGACGTCGCTGCAGAATCGTTAGTGCAAATGTGACGTTCCGCTTGTCCTTCATGAGAGCTCGATTGAAGTGCTTTTCCACATAGTTTGTGACAGCGTTGTAGAGCTTTTTCTCATCCTCCGATAGGTAGTACTTTATCGTTTCAACGCTCCTTGGCGGGAAAATTGGTGCCTTATCGAAGTCCGTCAAGTCCTCCTTCAGCCGCCTCAGGAAGAGAGGATTATCCTTGTTCTGGATGGATTCTGACAGCATCGCAGTGTTTGCAAAGAAACCCGGCTCTAGAAGGTCCAGGAAGAGACGGAAATTCTCCGGGTCACCCCGATGCGGCGTCGCAGTAAGAAAGAGCAGATAGCTCGTGAGAGGCGAGAGAACTTCACCGAGAGTGTACCTTTGCGTCTTGTCGATCTTTTCACCGTACCTGTAGGCAGACATCTTGTGGGCCTCGTCGACGATGCACAGGTCCCATGTGGAATCCTTCAGAGCCAGGAGCACGTCGGACTGCTTTGCGAAGTCCATTGAAACGATGACCTGATTCTTGTCAACGAATGGATTCCGTCCCCAGGACGCATTCATGACGGCGCGGTCGATGATGGTGAAATTCTCCAGAAACTTCTCCTTCATTTCTCTGAGCCACTGATCCTTAAGGTGTCCTGGGACGACGATAAGAATTCTTTCCACGAGACCGCGATATTTGAGTTCCTTCAGAAGCAGCCCCGCCATTATCGTCTTTCCCGCGCCTGGATCGTCCGCAAGAAGGAATCTTATACGAGGATTGGGCATGATGTAATGGTAGACCGCTTCAATTTGATGGGGAAGGGGGTGTATTTGCGAAACGTTTACTGCATAAAGCGGGTCGAACTGAAAAGCATTCCTTATGCGATTCGATTCTATGTACAAGAACATCGATTCTCCATCACCACAGAAATCGAAGGACATTCCCTCGGCTATTCGGATCTCGTTCATGTCTTCTTCCGAAAGCACGGGGTTGTAGAACTTGTGAGAACCTACTCCAACGGCCTCAATCCTGACCTGATTCTTTCCTATGGATTTCGCTGAGATGACCTTGACCTTCTCAGGCCAGAAGGGACCCTCGAGGATGTCTCCGGGTTTCATCACCATTGGGTCTACCTTCACCTCCTCCCATGTCCGCCGCGAAACGGACAGTAACCGTTAATGAACGATGTCTAAAATAGTTTTCCCAGATGTATTGTCAACCCACATTGTTTACATCGGGCGGTTAGGATTAAGAGTAACATT
>JBHIFI010000125.1:0-2864 GCA_046761005.1 Thermoplasmata archaeon | reverse complement strand
AGTACTACTTCGAGTTCAATGTGGATTTCGATCCAACAGGAAAAGACAGGCTGGAAGTGTGGGCGGACGGTACGACAGACTATTACGGCCACTGCAACATTTGAGCGACCTGGGGTCTGTGTGACCTAAGGAAGAGGGATGAGGCGAAACTCGTCCCTCATTCCCCATTTTCTGCACACTGTCTGGAATAATGCGAAATGCAGGGGTCGTATCCTCTTCGAGGAAGAGTAGCTCAACCTAGGAGAGATGTCGTCCTCCCTTACGATGTGTGACACTTCACAAGAGGCACAGCGGCATTGCGTTTCAATTGAGCGTTGTGGCAACTGGAAGACGAAGTGGATGACGACGGTCTCAGGGTACTGGAGGCTGGGTTCAACCGCGAGAATCCCCATCTCCCGACTTGGAGATCTTCCTCCAGATGAAGGGGTAGAATGCAATTGCAGAGATTACCAGACAGACTAACAATGCGAGGAAGACTCTGTTCAATGTATCAATTGCCAGTATCGCAACCAAGGGAGTAACGGGTGCGAAGAAGGCAATGAATGCATGTTTGACGTATCTCGGTCTGCTGGTGATCTCAGCTACGCCAAGGAAAACGAAGAAGACCAGAAGGGAGACAGCTGTCACGAAGACGGAAATGGTGAAAGCTGCGTTAGAGAAGCCCACGAGGAAATGTACTGAACCCAGCATAAGGAGCACTATCAGAGCTCCAGTGACGACGTAGGTATATCCTATTGCTCTGCTTCCCTCACCCGCAATGATTCTATCAATGCCGAACCTCTTGTCAAGAAACACTCTCTCGGTTCGCCCAAACGAAGCATGCCAGGTCTCGACACTCCCCCTAAGACTCTTGGCGATTCGACTATCGACAAGCAGGCGGTGTCTGCCGCTCCGAGTTCTGAACAGAATGTTCTCCGCGACCTTGTTCAAATGCCAATCATCCAACGGTCGCACTTCGACGGGAGGTTCGACTTCCTTCCAGAGGATTCTCTGTCTCCTGCCCCCGCTGAAGAGCAGGAGAGCGCAGTCATCCAGAATCCTCACATGATGTGGGACGAAGAACCGGTTTCGAAACCTGGATGTCAGAAGGAGGGTGACGGGCATCAGAAGTGCAAACATGAACATAATCATGGCTGCTGGAAGAACTCCTTGCAGAAGTGCAAGTCCACCGAGGACGAAGCAGAATGCAATCCAGACTGCTGATACCCTGCTCAGATTCTTGCGTTCTGAATTGAATTCATCGTTTTTGAACCAGGGGGCTTCTCCTTCGGACACAGCTCTCCCTCCGGAAGGGGTGGACAGAACTTGATGGGCACCGTTCCTAAGACAATACTTCTGAATGATATTATCCTTTTTCCTGCCAGCACAATCGTCGCACTTCTTTTCGAAGGGCGACATCTCCAGTTTTGCCGTGCTGCTTGTCGAGTGCTCAGAGCACATTCGCCACCATCCTCACCGGGTATCCATATGCGTCTGAAGCACTTCAGACCCTCTAAGCACCATCAGACACTAGGAGGGCAGGAGTTTGCATCTTTCCATCTTTTCAGAACCACCTCTGCGATGATATCCGAGATGCTGTAGTGGAATCTAAGGACAGGAATTCAACTGGATGCCATTCTGATGCAAGGTGGATGCCCCCTGTGGCAGATAATCTCGGTAGCACACATATGCATAGCTAGGGAGCGATTCCTTATGCCAACCCAGCCGATTTCAGAAGCGCAGGTTCACAGCGACGAAAAGATTATAACGCTCAGAATGGGTATGTCGTTTTAGAGGCACTGAAGGTGAAAGGAACGAGTCCAAGGAGGTTTGAGGAATCGCCCAAGGCCGAGAAAGAGAGAGGACCTCCTCTTGTTCAGGTTGTCTTGTTAATCGTATCGACATCTCTCATCGGTGCAATCATATTGATTGTAGCGGGCGACTTCGTCGTTCATATCTCAGTCGGAGAATATCAAATCTACAAGGCAATCTACGTGTTTCTGTTGTTCTTTTTGGCGTTTGCCTCGATTCCCGTGGCCAAGAGAATCCCCAGA
Organism: Thermoplasmata archaeon; assembly: GCA_046761005.1. Lineage (GTDB taxonomy): Archaea > Thermoplasmatota > Thermoplasmata > RBG-16-68-12 > JAGMCJ01 > JAGMCJ01. The sequence continues at coordinate 831 of JBHIFI010000125.1, read as the reverse complement.
GATGGGGACGTGGTTATGAGCAACAAAGGGCTTGTTCTCGCTAGCGGGATTGTGATGGTCGTAGTCTTCATGGCTCTTTTCGCACAGAGCTCTGTTCGGAATCTTGGCCTTCTTTCGCCGATGAAGGGCCAAATGCCTGTTCTGGCCATCAGCGAGGGTTTGTCCATATTCTGTTTCTTCTTTGGAGCCTATTGTATCTCTCTGGCGAGAAGAGGTTGCCAACCAACGGTATTCCTGAGTTCTCGGTAGGGTCTGTGAGAGAATCAGATCTGCATGTGTCCTTATCCAGCTATTACAGGTTGATGGAATAATCTCAGTCTCACAGGATAGTCATGGGTAGCCCAGCAATCCGTTCAGTCGGTTGGTAGTCACAGTCGGTATCCAGTCCTTCCTCTCGTAGATTACGTCTTTGAAATCGAGTTCCTCGGGATCCTTCGGCTCAAGACCCATGGTCTCTCATTTGGCGGGCGATCTCAGACGCCTGTATGTGGGCTTCTCAAGGACCAATGGTCATTGACTTGGGCCAGAATCATTGCTTCGAGAATGAATGTCGTGTTTCATTATCGAGGTGTCATGAAAAACCCTTTTCCATCCAGTCTGATACAGATTGGATTCGGGTCCCAGGCGGCCGTTGTCGTACTTGGGCTTCGAGCCCGTTATCGAGGTTGGCCGCCCTGGCGACTCGACACAGTGGGCCTAGAGCCCGAAGAGGAGTGTGTCAAGAGCTGGGACCCGAAACGAACCACCAAGGAGGTGATCTGACACGTGGATAGGAATGGATGTGCACCTATGTGAAGTCCCCTCGCTCTACGTCTCATCACCTCCCTCCTT
>JBHIFI010000124.1:0-2899 GCA_046761005.1 Thermoplasmata archaeon | reverse complement strand
GACAGCCGCCAGAAAAATCCTAGAGAATAATCAGCCAGTTTTTTGTGCAACCCCTCATCAAGGGCAAGACACTTATATCAGCATCCCGTTGCAAAGGATGTCTCGTGAATGCGAGGACCTCGCAACACGAGTGAACTTGTGATTGACATTGGGAGAGAGTCGCTCCGCGGTCAACAGTTCAGAAGTCCGCCTGATAGGCGGAAGAGCGGAGGTTGAAAACATACGCACTGCTGAAAGAGATAGAGTTCGATACTTCAAGTCACTGGAGGATATCCCTGAGCTCTCAGAGGATGAAAGGGACGAGCTCGAGCCAGTGGCAAGAATCTATCCCTTCCGGTCCAATGACTATTACCTCAACCTGGTAGATTGGGATGATCCGAATGATCCCATCAAGAGAATTGTGATTCCTTGCCTGGACGAACTCGACAATGGGGGAACCCTCGACCCGAGCAACGAGAAGAGCAACTACGTCGCCAAAGGTGTGCAGCACAAGTACTCGCCGACGGCACTATTCCTCGTCAGCAAGGTGTGTGGCGGCATCTGCCGCTTCTGCTTTAGAAAGAGGCTCTTCGCCGCCTCAAGGGAGGAGGCGAGTCTGGACATCTCTGAGGGTCTCGAGTACATCGCCCAACACGACGAAATCGATAATGTACTGCTCTCGGGTGGCGACCCGCTGATCCTGAGCACCAGGCGACTGGAGCGCATACTCACGAGCTTCCGCCGCATACCCCACGTGAAGACGATTCGAATCGGAACGAAGATCCCCGCCCACAATCCATACAGAATAATCCGGGACCCGATGTTGCTGAGGGTGCTCAGTGAGCACAGCAATCCCCAGAGAAGGATTTACATCATGACCCAGTTCAACCACCCGAGGGAGCTGACACCTCAGGCGGCAAGTGCAATCGCCATGCTACAGGACTCGGGCGTCCTTCTGGCCAACCAAACACCCCTAATACGGGGTGTGAATGACAACCCCGACATCATCTCCGAGCTCTTCAATCGGCTTAGCCATTCTGGCGTCACACCCTACTACCTCTTCCAGTGCCGCCCGACCAGGGGCAACAGATGCTTCTCCGTGCCGATGGAGGAGGGCTGCGGCATCTTCGAGGAGGCCAAGAAGACCATGAGCGGTCTCGCCAAGCGCGCCAGATATGTGATGTCTCACACAACGGGAAAGGTGGAGATCCTGGGATTGGTTGAGGATTCCATCTACCTCAAATACCACCAGGCGAGGGACCCGGAGGACATAGGCAGGTTCTTCTCCGCGCCGAGAGTAGAGGACGCCCTATGGTTGGACGACCTCGAGCTGGAGGACCTTAGTGCCTCTGATGAGAAGCGCCACTTCACAGAGATGGAAAGCTGATTCTTCGTCATTCCCCGCGAGACGCCCATTGCGTGGATTCACTCGTGTTACCGATCGGTAACGACAGGTCCATGTCGTCCTCCGATATGAAGAAAGACATTCTCTTTGGATGCAAGCATCTGGAGAGCCAATTCGTAGGCAGGCGCAACTAGCGCAACCTGGGATCTTGACACGGGCTCTAGGCCCAAAGATCCAATGGGCGGTCAAAGCCGCAGAAATGCCTCAAGTGAGAACTTGGTTCTCAGAGCATTTCACCATGGTTGATTCGCTTGCGCCTCCGAGCGAGTTCATGGCACTATGAGTTCATATGGTTTCTGGAGAGGTCCACAGAGGAAGATGGCGCACTCTCAATCGGAGCCATCTGGGTCTTGCTCGAAGGATTCAGGATAGCCCTCCTCAATTCTCCTTATCATCAATTCGTAGGCTTCCTTCAATGGCTTCTCTCTGTGCATTAGGATTTTGAAGAGATCGCCGTCCTCTATCTCATCGAGATATCTTGTGGAAAGCGCCTCAATGAGACCCTGACATCTGTCCATGAATGTGAGAGACTTCTCCACATCCTCAAGAGTTGATTTCGTATCGGAGCGGTCCCAGTCATCATAGAGCTTCAAGCGCTCTCTTATGTCGATAGCACACTTTGGACAACTCCCGGTGTATGATTCTCCGCATCGTTGGCATCTCCGCACGAGCTTCTCATCCCCCTCGGTAGACAACTGAATCACCCTACGTACCCAAATTGGATACGTCATAATGAGCTTTTCCTGATAATCAGAGGAGTTGGGAGCAAACCATCGATTTCGGAGCCTGAAGAGAAATGTCTTCGTTCAATATGAAGGAAGACATTCTGTCATGAAAGCAAGGCAGTTCCCGAAGATGCGCTCTACCTGAAGAGAGTTGTCACTCGTCTAGTTGGAATCTTACAAAGAACCAGGTGATCCGGGGGACCACCAAACCGCCCTAGGAGACTCCCCTATCCACAACTCGTGTGTGAAGCTATTGTGCTATCTTGTCCGAAGCGAAGTCACCAGGAGCGCCTTCGACCCCTGTCGGGTCGGGGGCGGGCCTTGTTGACATTCAGGGTCCGGCCCTTCATGTCCTTTGCGTTAAGGCCTTCGATCGCTTTCTCGGCCTCACCATCGGTCGGCATCTCGACGAACCCGAATCCTCGGGACTCGCCGCTGAGCCTGTCCATGATGATCTTTGCCGATGCGACCTCTCCGAAGGCTTGGAAAGCCTCCAGTAGTTCGGCCTCGGTGACCTCACGTGGTAGATTACCTACGTATATGTTCATTCAATTTCCTCTTGCGTCTCCTATTCATTACTGTCCAGAAAACGTCTTAGCCCTCTAGTACGGTGCTAGCACTTAAAGCTTTGGTACGCCTATTGGCACTGATTCTCGATTATTGTTCCTATGCTGGCACCCTGGAACAGAATCTTCAAGAGGGATTCCGAGCACCCTCAGCAGTTCCCGATCAATGCGTGCTGATCCTGCCAGTATGAATCGTTCAGGGAGAAATGGCAGACATCCCTATG
>JBHIFI010000123.1:0-3001 GCA_046761005.1 Thermoplasmata archaeon | reverse complement strand
CCACTGGAGCGTCCTAAGTATCAATCCTTCTTGTTTGCTGTGAAATGCGAGGCGCGTGCGTCGCTTATCCTACCCGGCCTTCTACCGTAGAAGACCGAAGGTTGCAGCATTCTATCGTAGGAATAAAGGCGTTATTTCCTAATTCTCTTCCCACTCAGTCTCCTCCGTTGGGAGAGGTTCTTCGGCCCGCTCAACGGCTTCCGGTCCTTTTCTCATGTGATAAAGAAGATCGATTACCGCAAGAACGATGAGGATCAGCAGCATGATGAAAAGAATGGGGAACCAATCCAAACCACCCGCCTCCTTCTCAACCTCTGCTCTGATCACATTGACCTCTATGGTATCTGAGCTAGTCGCACCATCATCATCTATGACGACCAATGTGGCTGTGAAGTTCCCGCTTTCACCGTAGGCATGCCTCACGACCTTTCCCGCACAGACTTCGCCATCTCCGAAGTACCAGATGTATGTTAGCCTCTCCAAATCAGAAGGTGTGTCCTCCGAAGCACTGCTATCGAACACAACCTCTTCGTATTGATTGGTAGTGATGTCCTCTCCCGCATCCGCGATGGGCGGTAGGTTGTTCACGTAAACCGTCAGGTAGTCAACATCCCATAGGCCTTCCTCGTCTGAGACGTTCAGCCTTACGATGTATACACCAGAGCTCCCGTAGGAATGCTGCGCCTCAGGGTTGGAGCCAAACTGTTTCCCACCATCTCCAAATGTCCAGTTGAAGTAGACGATTCCGAAGTCGTCATAAGAACTACCGCCATCGAAACGGACAATCCCATCCTCAAGAGTCGAAACATCCGGGCCAGCTTCCGCTCTGGGAGGATGATTAGGGACCTCCACCCTCAAGGTTGCGGTGCCGTAGGGTCCCTCAAGACCCTTGCTGATAACGTCTACGCCCATATCCCTTCCCATTGAAGGAGAGTAATGGCGAGAGGACCAGAAGCTGTTTGGCCATGTGAAGTCGTAAACCCCAACAAGCCTTATCTCGTATGTTCCCTCGGACTCAGGCGCGAAGAAGTCCACTTGATGAGTCCGAAGATTGTGAGTCGACGGTGAGCACATCCCGCTACCGATATTGGCTAAAGGAGAAGTCTCGTTCCAACTGCCGTACGCACTTACATACCAGATGGGAACATTCGGCGTCTCGAGTTCCCAGAATGAAAACTCCGTCTCGACCCTTGTTCCTGGCGGGACGGTAAGAACGGTTTCCTTGGCGGGCGTGCTTCTATTGAGGTCGATGTAGTTTAGTTCCAGACCGTGGCCGCCTCCTCCCTGTGACCACTGAAAGCCGATTGAGGTCAGATGAAGGTCGATGACAACCGTATCGTTGTCCAGTACTACAATCGTTGATTTCTTCATCGTTCTAAACCCGGGGTAGAGAACGCCGCCCATCCTCATACTGACATTCACACCACCATAGGATAGGTTGTAGCTTCCGTAGGGGAGGTCGAAGGAAAGGAATCCTGTCTCGTTCGTTGTTCCGTTTGTCACGAAGTTACCCTCTGTGTCTGTGACATTAATAGGGACGAAAGCAAGGATGTAGAAACCATCGCTTCCAGGCGGGGGAAAGCCCGATTCGTCGTACGTTGTAATCTCAAGTGTAGCCATTTGAGATGAGCCCTCTGGGAAGGTGCATAGAATCGAGAGGAGAGCCAATGTGACAATCGAGGAAACAATTACTGGGTTTATCCCACTCGAGGATCTCCCTTGAAGGAACCTTCCACAAACCTTTGCCTTGAAGTGACTTCCATTGTAGCATCCGTCGCACTCAAGGCTCGCGCAATACTTTCTCCAAACACAACCACTGTCCATCGCATTCGCGCTCCTCTTGCTCAACCCATTAGCCGATAACCTTATTACGCAATAAGCTAATGAGCTCCTATGCTCGAAAGACTGCTCAGCGACACCCAGCGAAGGATTGTTGAGTACCTGATCCGCGAGGGCGAGCGTAGCCTTTCAGAGATCACCGAGAAGATGGAGCTGAGCAAGCCCTCTGTGAGCAGGCATCTCAAAGAGCTGGTAAATGCAGGAATCGTCAAGGAGAGAAAGGAAAGAACGAGTGCCGGCGTGGAAGCCCTATACGCCCCCAATCGGTTCACACTCCTCTTCGCGGTAAATCCGGATGGTAGAAGCCTGCTCACCATTGAGACCCTCTCCCGCTTCCGCCTTCCCTTTCTTCTTCTCGAACAGGTGAAGGATGAGGAATTCAAGGAGGACCTGGAAGTGCTTCTCAGTGCCGTCAGCGGGCTGAAGAAGGATGAACGTCCCATCGCCATCATTCTCTTCGGCTCGGTGGCGGAAGGAAAGGGGACGTGGAAGAGCGACATTGACGTGGCTATTCTCACTTCGTCACGGAACGAGACGCTCAGGGAAAGGATGGAGAGACTGATATCGGATGCGAGCATGAAGACCAAGCATCAGATCAAGCCACACTTCCTGGTAAGCCAGGAGTTGGAAGGAGAGTCCATGCTCGTGAGGGAAATCAAGCGGTCCGGCATGATCATCTACGGCGACCCATATGAGGAGAGCGTGCCATGGAAGGAGATGAGGAGGTACAAGAGTATTACAGCATGAGCCTGAAATATCTTCAGGCTGGCCTCGGAAACCTATCCAACGATCTCTACGAACCGGCCATGGCAAATGGGATTCACGCTCTTGAGCTGGCGATGAAGGCCGCCCTCTGTCTGGTGGTCAAAGGTCCTATCAAGACACATAACATCGGAGGGCTGTTCGGAAAGCATTTCAGGGAACGATTGGGAGAGGAGATATGCAGGTCGGCGAATCTCATCCTCACGAAGTACAATCTTCCACGCTACCCGGGTCAGCGACCCTTGGAAGAGAGCGAAGTGCGCTCCGACATCGATCTCATCCGGAGACTGATTGAGGAGCATATCCGCGGGATAATTGCCGGCGAGGCTTCACGTCGTGAATGATTGGACCGCTCGTCTCCCACCTTGCCAGCACTCCTCGCACTCGTGCGAGGCGCAGT
>JBHIFI010000122.1:0-3009 GCA_046761005.1 Thermoplasmata archaeon | reverse complement strand
GTGAACAACTCGGCAAGTACAACCCTCGGCGTTGTTCCAGTATCCATTGGGCTCGGTCCCTCACTGGAATTCTCCCTATTCAAATCGACAGTTTCCCCGTGCGATAATGAAACGATGCTCACGAGGAAAACGATTAGAACAGCAAACACCTTCAAAGACGATTTGTTCATGCCCACCTCCTCCTATCTGGAATATGGACATGTATTCGTCTTAGTATATTTCAATATTGCCTTGTTATGGGCGGGTTGAGGACACCTTCCTTGGGATGTGGCCAGACTATGAAGAAAATAGGGAATGTTCGAATCACTTCAGCCTGATGGTCTCAAGATTCATAGGCGCTCTCGTTTCCATTCCGAACTTCTTGTACAGGCTGCTCGCGAGGTCGGAGCACTTGTACTCCTCACCATGACAGATAATGACCCTTTCCGGCCTGGGTTCGAGCGTTCCCACGTAGTTGAGGAGCTGAAGCCTGTCGGAATGCCCGCTAAAGCCGTCAACTACCTCAATGTCCATCTTTATTTGCAGCGTAAGAGGATTGCCCCTGTCATTCAGCGTTATCTCCCTCCATTCCTTCTGGATCTTCCTTCCGATGGTCCCTTCCGCCTGATAGCCCACGAACACCAGTGCATTCTTTGGATCATCGGCCCAGGCCTTGAAATACTCAATTACAGGCCCTCCGTTCATCATTCCTGAGGTTGCCAGGATGATGCAAGGGTCAGGGTCGTTAAGGATTCTCTCTCTCATTTCCGTGCTATCCACGCGATGGAATACTTCTGACAAGAATGGGTTCAGTCCCGACTGAAATATCTGAGTTCTCAGGGAACTGTTCAGATATTCCGGATAAGCAGTATGTATTGCGGTGGCCTCCCATATCATCCCATCTAGGTAGATAGGTACCGTGAGAACGCGCTTCATCCTCATCAGGCCTTCAAGGACAAGCATAACTTCCTGAGAACGCCCAACGGCGAAAACGGGGATGAGGATCTTGCCGTTTCTGTTGAGAACTCTCGCCACTATTTCCCTTAGCTGTTCAGAGGCCTCCCGCCTGCTCGGCTGAAGGTCGTGATATCCACCGTATGTGGACTCCAGGATGAGGGTTTCCAACCTGGGGAACCTATTGGTGGCGGAATTGAACAGCCATGTCTTCTCGAACTTGACATCCCCGCTAAGGGCGACATTGTACATGCCGTCACCTATATGGAAATGGGCAATCGCGGAACCGAGTATGTGGCCAGCGTTCTGGAAGGTGAGACGCACATCAGGTGAAATATCTGTTGTCTCACCATATTTCAGAGGAATGCAGTGCTTCACCATCTCCCTAATGTGGCTGGATTCGTAGGGAGCCTTCTTCGCCTCTCCGAAAGCGACCTTTATGTAGTCGATTTGAAGGAGGGACATGAGGTCTCTCGTTGGAGGTGTGCAGTAGACCGGTCCTTCATATTCATACTTGAAAAGAACGGGAACAAGGCCTGAGTGATCGAGATGTGCGTGTGTCACAACAACCCCATCGAGCGCCTCGAGCGGCAGAATCTCCGGAGCCTGGAGATAGGGGCTTCCGTTGTTGTCGGAGGAAACGTCGACTCCACAGTCGATCATGATCTTGCTTCCCCTCGTCATGAGAAGTGTGCAGGATCTGCCCACCTGCCTGTATCCGCCAAGAGAGGTGATTCTCACCCAGTTTTCCCCCTCAGATGTTTCTCGAGCGAGTCTTCTTCCAACCCGCTTGAGAAAGACCTCTCTGTCATCGCGGACTTTTCTCAGAAAGTTCCTGATTTCCTCCACTGTTTTGGAAGGGATTGGCGGAGTCCTGACGACTCTGGGGGCCCATCCGATACTCTTCTTTATTTCATTCAAAATAGTGCCGTGCTTTCCTATGACGAGTCCAGGGGAGAGGGCTTCTATCGTAACTTCACCATTCTCATGTTCGAAATAGATGTTTGTTATTTGAGCCTCCTCTGGGATTATCTCTCTTATTCTCTCCTCGGCCTCCTCAATGTCCGCGAGTAAGGAGGGATCTGGTCTTATGGCGACCCTTCGCCTCATTCCTTGCGCCAATTGCCTAACGATGTCATTGTTCTCCGCGAACTCCTCCATGCTCTTGGTGTATATCACCACGACTGGACCTTCGAGTTCTATCTCCGTTATCTCGACGTCTGCAGGCACAACCTTTCTTACTACCTTTTCAGCGTCTTGAAGAATCCTTTCTACGCTCATTTGGCTTCACTTGGATTTCTTAGAGAAGAGCTAGCTGAGTTTCATTGCCTCCTTTCTCTTCTCAACCTCCTTGTCATCGAGGTGAACGTAACCCTTCTCCGTAATAGAGACTACATCCACTCCATCGCCTGAAGCGGCATCCCTCTTCATGGCAGCCGTCAGAGCCCTTATCGCGAGGTTTATTCCATCGTCCATGCTTATATCGTCTTTGTAATGGTCTTCCAGTACTCCGTAGACGAGCGGCGAGCCAGAGCCCGTTGTCACATACTTGTCAGGTATGCTTCCCCCCGCCATGTCCAGTGAGTAGACATGATTGCCCTCTTCGTCCACGCCGCCCACAACGAGCTGAACCCAGTAGGGGAAATATCTTCTGCCCGACAGTATGTTCGCCAGGAGAGTTGCGCATGACCTTACTGGCATTGGTACGTTCCTCTTGAGTTTGTAGAGCTCCACTTCGGCTGTTATGTATCTAGCCAAAAGCTGTAGGTCGCCCACGAGTCCGGCGGTCGTTAAGCCAAGGTTGTCATCCAGCTTGAAGACCTTCTTCGTTGTCTTGTGAGCAATCAATGTCCCCATAATCGCTCTTCGCTCTGCTGCCAGAACCACACCGTCCTTGCAGACCATACCTAGTGTGGTGGTTCCTTTCTTTACCTCGTCTGCCATTTGTGTCATCTCACACCCTCGAAAAGTTATAAAACTGACGTGTGTGCTATTGACGTACTGCTATTTAACTATTTTGAAACTATTGTCGCTCAAGCCATCAGACGCAAATCACTCGCTCACAGTCGTTCTTTT
>JBHIFI010000121.1:0-3100 GCA_046761005.1 Thermoplasmata archaeon | reverse complement strand
AAGAGCGGCTGACTTGTAATCAGCAGGTCGGGAGTTCAAATCTCTCCGGTGGCTTGCTTTTCTGGCTACTCATTCCGGAACTTGAATAATCAGATTTTCAGTAGGGTCTTCCCGCGAAACTGTCTTGTCGTCGGAGGGAGAGGTTCTAACTCACACTCCTCAGGATAGCGGAGGATTCCCAAGATTTCCTCCATTATAGGTTTTTGCAACCGATGCTGACACAGCTCACCGAACGGGAAAGCAACAACTCAGGACCACGGAACCCCAAACCTCCCCACCATAAGAAAATAGAGACTTGAATGTTCAAATCAGCCTGACCCCTCAGCCTCAAGAATTTTGGAATCTGCGTTTCACACTTTCACTGAGCAGTTGCTGAGCGAGAATACTCATACGTAACGATCAGCGGCCAGGGACCAATCTGGCTGGAGGCTCAAATCTTCAATTCATCCCCTTTCCCTCAATTGAGAGGTCAATGTCTTTATCGATAGGTTTATTATCTTCGTAACACATATCATACATAGGTGAGTTGATGGATACCACAATACGCGGTCTCGATGAAGAGACTTACCGCAAAACCAAGGCGAAAGCCGCCCTCCTGGGTCTCTCCGTTGGGCAAGCTGTCAACGATGCTTTGCGCAAGTGGGTCGCCGAGTCGGAAGAGCGCCCAACACGTAGCATTCTAGATATGGAACCCGTCCCCTTGGGAAAAGGCACGGAGAGACTGAGCGAGGAGATCGACGAGATTGTCTATGGGGCATAGAGATGCTCTTTCTCGACACCAGCACGGTCGTAGCCTATCGAAACATGGAGGACGTGCACCACACTGAGGCGAAAGAAATATTCGATTCCTTAGCGGAAGGTGAGTTCGGTCAGGGTCTCATCTCTGAATACATCCTTCTGGAGACCGTCACAGTCCTGAAGCGTAAAGGCAATGCGAAGATCGCCATTGAAACGGGAGAGACTCTACTCACGGCCAGGGAGATTCGAATGGTCCCTTCCGGGGAGTTCTTCGATGAATCCTGGAAAGAGTTCAAAAGGCGGGAAAAGACAGGGATGAGCTTTGTTGACGCCTCAAATCTTGTGGTTATGAGGAGGTATGGAATCCATCGTATCGCTACCTTCGACGGAGAGTTCAAGAAGGTAGAAGGTATCGAAGTTCTGCCCTAAGGACGACCGGTTAAGTTAAATACCGACCATGAACCTACTCGGGTTTCAGCCTAGAGATGAAGTGGCGATATTATCTTGAGATGTGAGAATGTGAATCAAAACCACAAGTATTAAGTCCAAAATAAGACATATATGTATGATGACATCTATGTACACTCTGAAGCCTCCCGAGCCCGCAAAAGGGCCATCTCCTCGGCTTGAGACACTGCACGAAGTGGAGCTCATTCTCAGAAGGTCGGCGTCAAGGGACGAAGGTCCTCTGAGTCTGGCAGAGATCATGCGCCGGATGAAAGCAAAGAGCATCCGCCATTCCACGGTTAGAGCGTGCGTGAACGAGCTCAAGCGATTCTGCCTTGTAACGGAGGATCCCAGAAAAGGCGTTATGTGGACGCTACATGAGGACCCTGAGTTTTGGTCCCGACCTGGATTGGTCGAGCTGTGACCCTGACGTTTTGAGGAATTCATTTGCCTAATATTCATGTTGTAGTAGACGAAGAAATGTTTAGGGCATCTGGAAGAGCACAGAAAAGAAAACTCAGGGAATATACTGGTCGGCTGAAAGAGGAGCCCTTCTTGGGAGATAGGATTCAGAAGAAACTGTTTCCCAAGAGATATCGCAACTTGCCTAACGTATTTCGACTGGAGCTTCCAGGCGGATGGAGAGCACTATATACCATAGCCAGCAGCCCGACTCATGGAACACAAGTGAGAATCGTTGGGATTGGGAGTCATTCCGAATATGATCGCCTTTTTGGATATTGAGCAATTGTTTTCCATTGATTGGTGAGCTGTACTTCCAATCGACTTCTAGTAAGCTCTGCGATTTCACCAGCATGAAAACATCCTCGACCGATGGCATAAGAGCCACGGGATCGAAGTCCCTCTCCGTAGCCTCGAAGAGAGCTTCCGAGGATGTGTGGAGCAAGTTCTTTGTTATATGAGAGTGAAACCTCCTTAATATCTCCTCCATTCTTTTGAGATTGGAACTGTATGTTGGCAGGAAAGCAAGCTCCATGTTGTCGTCCATGGCCAAGAGAGAAAGGAGGGCTAGAGACCCAAAATCGACATATTGAGATGATGAAGGGCAGAAGATAAGAGAAGTAACAAATCTGCGTTCTATGGAAGAAATCTCTATATACCACTACGCTCATTATGGTATTCGAGTAGAAATGGAAAGACTGAAGGTGGACAAGCAAGGAAGAGTCTATATTCCTTCTAAGTGGAGGCGCAAACTAGGAATTGAAGAGGGAGGCGTCTTGGAAGCCGAAATGAGAGCGGAAAAGATAGTCCTTGCTGAGGCCGAATCTGTGGCCGAATCGTCAAAGGGTATATTCAAACTTTCTCGCTCGCTGAGTCCAGAGGAGATCGATGAACTGGCGGAGAAGTATTCCCAGGAGAGGCGATAGAGCTGAAGTACCTTGACGCGAATATCATCATCTATTGGTTAGGTGGCGATCCTCTCTACGGAGAAACGGCTACAGAGATAATCAAGGCAATCGAAGAAGGGGATAAGGCTATCACGAGCTCTCTTAGCATATGGATATGCCATGTAATCCTGTCAAGAGAGGCAGATGACTACTCCCTAACTGCGATGCTGAGGAGCGTTTCCTCTCTGCCATACCTGCGAATAGCTCCTCTCACGATCAAGCACTTTGAACAGGCAGAGGAAGTTGTCTCCGAGGAGGAACTTAATCTCGAGGATGCTATCCATTTCGTCGTGGCTCGGGAATATCACTGCGAACTCATCTACAGCAATGATTCAGACTTCGATAAAGTCGCCCTCAAGAGGAAATTCTAGGAGTCAACCATAATCAGCAGGTCGGGAGTGCCGATTCCGGGCGGTGGCTTCAATCTCTGGAGACATCGAAGCCTCTATCAACTAAGAAATCCTTAGTTTCCTCATGGAATCGTATGTGGGAAAGGTAACGGTCGC
>JBHIFI010000120.1:0-3101 GCA_046761005.1 Thermoplasmata archaeon | reverse complement strand
GCAATTGTTATAGCCAGATGATCGAACTCCCCAAGATTTCTATTACCTCACCTAGATAACGGAATCGACATTCAAGTGGGCTCAACAGCATCGTGTCCATAAGAGAAGTATGGGCCTTTGACGTAAGTCGGACACTGCCCTACTTCTGGTCGGGGGTCAGTGAGGTCAACAACTCGCCCACTAACTGGTTTCCTCTTCACGAGAACTGAAGATCCACTCCTCGAGCGATGTATCTCTTTTCTCGTCGCTGGCAAAGGGGTTGGCGAAATAGAATGGCCTCATATCGTGACCCAGAAAAACCAAAGTCCCATTCACATCGGGAACGCCGGAATCCCTGAGATATATCCCCCAGTTCTCAGGATAGACTCCTCTTGCGAGCCTGGGCCACAGACCTGTTTCTTCTAGAATCCCTTCCCACCCTTCCTCATAAGCCCTCTGGATTCGGACATCAATCTGGGGAAAGATGTCAACGGCTACTGGCGTACCGTAGAGAGCATAGGAGAATGTTGATTTGCCAACGAAAGGAAGTTTGTTGGCCAAGGCGATGACAAACGCACCATCAAGGTCCCCTCCCTTTTGCGCCCTTCTGGATATCTCTTCCTCAATTCTCGACCGGTACTCTTCTTCAGGTACCCGCACAACAGATCCCTCCACGATTCCTGGGTAACCTCTGTCGCTCGTCCTAGTGATACTGAGTGTGACATTCTCAGTCTGAATCGTGCTAACCGAGCCCTTCGCTTTCTCGAAGGTCTTGATGAACTCGTCAAGCTCATGTTTGGCTTTCTTCTCCTTTCTTGCTCGTGTCCTGCCGTTTGTCGACGGAGTCGAGAAATGGACCGAAACCCTGAGGTCTATCCTGACTTTCAGATCGTTAGCTCTGATCCAGTCTCGGATTTGCTCGACAAAATAAGTCGTGGTCGAGTCATCACTCATCAGACCTACCTCAACATAGACTTCTCTCAGGTCGTCGCTCACACGTAGATCCACGGACTTCCCCTCTGTTTCCGAATCCAGAATAAGATTCACATTCTTCCCACGATCCAGGAAGTATTTGGCAACTTCCAGTTCTGTCAGGAAGGGATCAAACTTCGCCTCCGCTTTCCAGCTCTCATCGAATTTTTCTTTCAAATTAGGCAATGCGGGCTTCAAAGTCTTCAAGAGGTTTTCCAGTCCATCAAGGTAACGAGTTCTGTCCCTCTCTATGGCAAAGAGGAGAGGATGCTCAGAAAGGAAGTCTCCTCTAGTCTTCCTCTTGTCCAATCTCCTTAGTTCGAAACACCAATCGATGTTTGGATACGCTGCTGAAGCCTCTTTGATATCCATGGCAACACACACCTCTCCTTGGTCCATCGGAGTATGGTATTCCTTTTGTGGTTATCGCGAGAGCGGGTAATAAGACTAGTGGAAGTGTGTGGACGCAGAGAAGTGCATCCATCTGGATTTCGATGGCGAGGGATATCTGGGTGAGTCTGAGAATGGGTCGCACAGTCTCCAGGACTTAGACAAGAAGAACTCTGGTATCAGGTCTAGACAACAGAGTGTGCCGTGGAGTCGCTTCAAGAGGTCCAGTTTGCCTCTGGCCCTTGATCCTTCGAAGATAGATTCTCCGATACTCTGCGAATCGTGGAAATGTCCACTCCCAATGAGCGACCCGCAAGGGTCCTAGTGGTAATCACGAGTTCAACGCGTCTCGCGGTTGAGACAAGGACCAACGTAGGTTCGACCGTCGGTGACAGCGCGATGCAAACGCTGAGAGCGCAAGGTTGATGCAGGGTCAATGCACGGTACATCGCAAGGTCAACACAAGGTGGACGCAAGGTCATTGCATGGCACGTCGCAAGGTTATGCGCAAGGTGGAACACAACGTCGTGAGCAAGGTTCTGAGCAATGTGTGGCAGAAGAAGGACGGTGGGAAGGTTAACTGCAGTTGGAATGTGACCGAGAACCTTGCAGCATCTTGGTGAGGAGGTTATCTTTGCAGGCTGAGATTCAAGCAGGCTCAGGATAGAGCGAAAAGCAGGGCTTCCCCTAAGGGGGGACCTCCCAGCGAGACCTGAAGGTCATTGCTGAGGCCCACGAGCTTCAAGAAAGGAATGTCCTGTTTCATTCTCTTCTTCAGATAACGGAACGGAAGAAAGGGTTCAACACATAGAGCAGACCGCTCCAAGGAGGGGATACAGTGTGATCCATACCGCCATCTCTGGTCGGAAATCCAGGAGCGATAGGTCAATACGGATCCGGGGATTCTTGGACACTCGTGTTAGATGGCCGCAACATCGTAATCTGTGAGAAGAGAAATTAGTACATGTAGTCGCCGCAATATTATAGCGATACAGCCAATTGTATCTGCATAACCCAACAACTCTTTCGGAGGAGGACATGAGGATGTTTCGAGAAGCAGAACGAGCACTTCATGAGAAACTGGTGCGTGGCCAAATCACAGCATATAGAGATGAGGGGACAAGAGTGATTGCAGCTGATTTGGAAGGATGGCCTAAGCCTGACAAGATCGGTAGACACATTCCCGATATTATCGCAGAAAGGGGCGGTCAGAGGATATACAATGAATGTGAAACATGTGAGACAATCGGATTGGATCAAACGAGAGCGCAATACGAGGACTTCAGCAGAGCAGGAATCCTTGAAGTCACGGTCCCCGAGTCCTGCTTGGGGGACGCAGAACGCTACGCAATAATGTGGGGCATCAAAGTCAATCAGTGGTGGCACGTACCCGGTGTATGACATCTGGGAAAAAACGGGAGAGATCCGCAGCTCGGAATCCGATGGAATTGGCCCAGGATCTGCGTAGGGGAATGGGGAAGCGATTGCCCCTTTTCTGTTCTTCTGTGCATCTAATGGAACGAGCCTGGCAGAGTTCTGCCATCGAATACATTAGATCTTATCGACCAAAAAGAAACACCCATTCAAGAAGAGCACATTGGCCCTCAGATCTCGACCTTTGTGAATGAAGACTATCGAAGCCCACCTCTCTCTCACATCATCACCGCTATGTGGGGGGGACCCCTCAGAATACCCGGCAACTACCTACTGAGCTTCATGGTAATTCCGCAATGAATTGACGACTCTCATCATCCCAAGGC
>JBHIFI010000119.1:0-3146 GCA_046761005.1 Thermoplasmata archaeon | reverse complement strand
CCCAGACTGCAGAAATACTCTTTCTATGAGGAGATATCCGGTCCTCTCAGAGAAATGGAGACGAAAGGTCTGAATGAGGTTGTCAGAGCTCTGGAGAAGCATCATTTGAGAGAGGCATCAAAATACTCACATCTTCATCCTCTCTCAATACTACCAGTTCTGGATTATTTGATTTCAAAAGAGGTAGAGGTGGAAAACATTAGGATAATCGCTCGCGGGATGCGGGATGGGCTAAGCGAATCAACGATAAGGGACCTCCTGGTGATCTGAGTGGAAATCGCTGTTGTAGGTGATGAGGACTTCGTTCTTGGTTACAAATTAGTAGGTATAAGGAAAACATACCCAGCAACAGATGAGAAACTCGAGTCGGTCATCGATGGTGTCCTGCAGGACAAGAGCGTCGGCATTCTCGTCCTATCAAGCCACTCCCTCGCAATGGTCAGCCCGGGCGCAAGGAGAAGAATTATGGCGAGCTCCCATCCCGTGGTGATAAGTGTTGGCAAGGAAGAGGAGGAGGACCTGAGGGACAAGGTCAGAAAGGCACTTGGGGTGGATTTGTACAAGAGCTGAAGGAGGAAGATGAATGGAAGAGATCGAGAGACCCGAAATCGCACGGCCTGTCAGAGAAACAGCTGGTGAGATCTACCGTGTCGCGGGTCCTGTCGTCACTGCAACTGGCATTCATCCTAGAATGTATGATGTGGTTGCAGTAGGTCATGAGAAACTGATGGGCGAGGTCATCCAAATAGTGGAGGAAAAGAGCATCATTCAGGTTTATGAGGACACGAGTGGCATCAAGCCTGGAGAGCCGGTCTACGATACCAAATCTCCTCTTGTCGTGGAACTCGGACCTGGTCTGCTCGGGACCATATACGATGGCATACAGAGGCCACTGAGAGTTCTCACAGAGACCATGGGAGATTTCATTCTCAGGGGGGTCTCGGCTCCTGGTCTTGATAGGGAGAAGAGGTGGCTATTTACACCCACGGTGTCTGTGGGCGACGCAATTCAAGGAGGAAGCGTCATAGGAAAGGTGCAGGAGACTACCTACACCGAGCACAGAATACTGTGCCCGCCAAATGTCTCAGGGAGGGTCGCCGACATCAGAGAGGGAGAGTTCACAGTTACTGATACGGTGTGCACGCTTGATAACGGGCAGAAGATCACACTCATACAGAGATGGCCGGTTCGAGTGCCCCGGCCGTCCGCGGAGAAGTTGATGCCCACCATTCCTCTGATAACTGGCCAAAGAGTTTTGGATATGTTCTTCCCCGTTGCGAAAGGCGGAACGGCTGCCATTCCTGGAGGATTCGGTACAGGAAAGACGGTCACCGAGCATCAGTTGTCCAAATGGTGCGATTCCGAGATAGTCGTATACGTAGGATGCGGGGAGCGGGGAAATGAGATGACCGAGGTCCTAACAGACTTCCCGAAGTTGGAAGACCCTAGGACAGGTGCTCCTCTCATGGAACGTACTGTGCTGATCGCCAATACGAGCAACATGCCCGTTGCTGCTAGAGATGCCTCTGTTTACACTGGGATAACTATTGCTGAGTACTACAGAGACATGGGCTACGACGTCGCCCTAATGGCGGATAGCACGAGCCGATGGGCAGAGGCTATGCGAGAGATATCCTCCCGGCTCGAGGAGATGCCTGGAGAGGAGGGTTTCCCCGCTTATCTTTCCGCGAGATTGTCAGAGTTCTACGAAAGAGCTGGGCGGGTGAAGACGCTTTCAGGATTGGAGGGCTCCGTCAGCGTCGTTGGTGCAGTATCGCCGCCAGGTGGAGACTTCTCCGAGCCCGTCACTCAGGGAACCCTTCGAATAACAAAGGTTTTCTGGGCGCTTGATACCAGACTTCGCGAGAGACGACATTTCCCATCGATTAATTGGCTTACCTCATACAGCCTATACAATCCAATCCTTAGCGACTGGTTCGTTGAGAATGTCAATCACCACTGGTCTGAGCTTCGTGAGTGGGCGATGGCAGTCCTTCAGCGGGAGGCCGAACTTCAGGAGATTGTTCAGCTCGTGGGTTCTGACGCACTTCCAGAGGATGAGCAGCTAACGCTGGAGGTTGCGAGAATGATAAGGGAGTTCTTCCTGCAACAGAATGCATTCCATAGGGTCGATACCTACGCCCCGCTGGAGAGGCAGTTCGAGCTACTTTCGACAATCAGAAAGTTCTCAGATCTGGCGAAGAAGGCCCTCTCCCTTGAGGTTACGTATGGAGAGATTGCTGATATGGAATCTATCGTACTTCTCGGCAAACTGAAGTTCGAGGAAGATTTCGCGGGAGAGCACAAGAAGGTCATGGACAAGATGGAGGAGGAATTCAGAAAGATTGAGGTGATATCCTGACGAAGGAGTACAGGACCATCACCGAGATTGCTGGCCCGCTGATTTTCGTCGAGAAGACGGAATGGGTAGGCTATGGTGAGCTCGTAGAGGTCGCTCTCCCTGATGGCTCCAAGAAGAGGGGACAGGTTCTGGATACATCCAAGGATATCGTTGTCGTTCAGGTCTTTGAGGGAACTGCCGGAATTGACAGAACCTCAGGCGTTAAGTTCCTAGGCGAAACTGTGAAGCTGAACGTATCGAAGGATATGCTCGGGCGGGTCCTCTCTGGTTCTGGGGAACCGCTCGACGGCGGTCCGCCCGTCATTCCTGAAAAGAGGATGGAAATCGTCGGTACGGCGATCAATCCCTATTCAAGGGCCCCGCCAATGGAGTTCATCCAGACAGGCATTTCCACCATAGATGGAATGAACACTCTGGTCAGAGGACAGAAGCTCCCCATCTTCTCGGGTTCGGGACTCCCTCACAATGAGATCGCACTTCAGATTGCAAGGCAGGCGAAAGTCATTGGTGAGGAGGAGGAGTTCGCGGTCGTTTTCGTCGCGATGGGGATCACTCACGAGGAAGCCCAATATTTCATGCGGGACTTCGAGCGTACGGGCGCGCTGAAGAGAGCCGTTCTATTCCTCAATCTTGCAGATGACCCAGCGGTCGAAAGGCTTATCACCCCGCGAATGGGGCTGACAGCTGCGGAGTATCTCGCCTTCGAGCATGACTATCACATTCTCGTCATACTCACCGATTTGACAAACTACTGTGAGGCGCTCCGACAGATAGGCGCGGCGAG
>JBHIFI010000118.1:0-3244 GCA_046761005.1 Thermoplasmata archaeon | reverse complement strand
CTTATGACAAAAGCCTTTTAATCTCGTAAGGAGTGCTTTCGCTTGGTGAATAGGACCCAGAATGCCCACTCGGAAGATGCCGGCGAAGAAGCAATTGACACAACCTATGATGATGTGCAATACTATCGCCTCTATGAGTGGCTAGGCAAGTACTACCCTGAGTCCGACCTCGTCTATAGGTCATCTCAGGCAATGCACAGGTTCAGGATTGTCCTGGAGGAGCTTAGGCCCTTTGCGAGAGAAGGAAGAAGGCTTCTGGACGCCGGTTGTGGAACCGGTCTCTATGCCATCGAATACTGCAAAATGGGAGGCAGGGTTCACGGTGTTGATATATCCGAGGACCACATCAAGCGAGCAAGAGCCCGGACGAAGGGTCGATTTTCAGGGGCAAGTTTTGATGTACTTGATCTGCAGAAAGAGGTAGATTGGGACGAGCGCTTCGACACCGTCCTTTTCACCGAGGTCCTTGAACACCTGAATCATCCAGATGTAGCTATCAGGAATCTTGCCAATGTACTGGAAGCAAATGGATACATGATAGTAACCACCCCGACACCACTTCATCACTCGAAGAGGATATCTTGGTCCTATCTAAGGGAGGTCCTCGACGGAAGGAAGGTTCTTGAGCTTCATAAGTATCAGACAAAAGGTTGGGCACCTGAGGAGTATGGAGCACCGAATTTCGTTTACAGACACAGCGGGTTCTATCCCAAGGGGTCAAAGAAATGGATTGAGAGCTTTGGATTCAAGTGTTTGTATTACTACACCATTTCAAGTCATATACCTGGGATAAGGAAGGCAACGAAAGCAATACCCCTGCCAGTATTGAGGGCCCTGTATCCTCTGAATCTATTCGGGTGTTACAACCTTCAGCTTTTCATCAGAACTCCTTAAGACAGCACATTCCTCCTCTGACTAGATTCGATTGTTCAGGGGAACCTCAGAGTATCAGATTGAGATTGCCATCGAGACTTGTTCTGTGCAAGTCCGCGAGCTCTTCTCGCCCAAATCGAATCGAGTGGTTTGGGACAGTATCCTATCCAGCGATAGAGACTTTACGTGCTAACGGTCTTCAATTGGTGTTGGGATCGAGAGCACGCAGGATGTCACAAATCGAGGCGAGAGATGTACTCCTTCAATTCTTGACCAAGACCCTCCTGTCCCAGGGCAAGCTGGATGTTCGCGACCATCCAACCCAGTTTCGTCCCAATGTCAAGTCTTTCACCTCTGAACTTGACCGCCAGAACCTCCTCCTCTTGAGCCATCATCCTTATCGCGTCAGCCAGTTGGATCTCACCTTTGGAATCTGGTCGAGTCTTCTCGAGATACTCGAATATCCTCGACGAGAAAAAATACCTTCCAATTGATGCTAGATTGGATTTCGCATCGTCAATCGGCGGTTTCTCCACGATGTCTCTGACCATTAGAATGTCTTCATCGATTTCCTCACCCGAGACTATGCCGTATAAATCGGCCATCGACCGAGGGATTTCCTGTACAGCAATGACAGACTTGCCCTCTGTCTTATAGATGTCAAGAAGTTGCTTCGTGCAGGGCTCATCGGAAACCACGATATCATCACCAAGGAGAACCGCGAAATCATCATCATTCACATACTCCTTCGCACAGAGGACGGCGTGTCCCAAGCCGAGGGGCTCTTTCTGCCTCACGTAGAAGATTCGAGCCATTTGGCTAATTCGTTGAACCGTTCTCAGTTCCTCCATTTTGTCCTTGCCCCAAAGGTAGCCTTCTAGCTCAGCCGACTTATCGAAGTGGTCCTCAATTGCCCTCTTTCCTCGACCCGTGATGATGAGAATGTCCTCGATTCCCGACTGAACCGCTTCCTCCACCACGTACTGTATTGCGGGCTTGTCAACAACGGGAAGCATCTCCTTCGGCTGCGCCTTTGTAGCTGGCAGAAATCTCGTCCCTAATCCTGCCGCAGGAATGACCGCCTTCACGCCAACTCTCAAGCCCAAGTATCAACTTAATTCTTTCGCACCGCTGATTTCCGGTTTGGCACTCGGCTCGACCGTGCTTTCTCGATAGGCCTCCTTGCAGACTGGACAGCTGCCCGTCTCTTCCAAGCAATGTGCATGATAGAATCTCCCGCACGAGCATCTAACGCCAGGGAGGGAGGGCGAGAGCACATCATCGCACATCCCGCACAGAGTGCCCCGCTTCTTCACCTCCTCGATCTCAGCTGGCTTCTCTTTCATCAGAACCTTGTACATGATAAGCCAAAAGATTGTAATCCAAAGAACGAATATCATCCATCCAGCGTTCGAGTGAGCTTGCAGCATGCTTTGCAGAGGATCCTCACCTGGAGCGTATACACCCACGAGAACTATTATGACTATCCTAAGAAGGTTGGCCAAGTAGGAGGTGATAGCGCCCAGTGCAAGGAGTGCACCAACCTGCCAGTTGACCTTGCTGTACTCAATCAGAACGAATGCCGTGAAAGCTGAGGCGAATATGGCGAACGAGTAGATCCCTGAGCATGACGTTGCGATGCCAACGGTGTCTCCCGAGGGAAAGATTAGAAGAGGCATCCCCGAAGGGTATTGAATCTCGACCCTTGTCCCTACACCTAAGAGATTCAGAATGGCGCTGGCTTCGGGTGCGAGAAGGACCGCCGAGTAGGCATTCACACCTCCCTCAAAATCCCCTTGAAATAGGCGAATCAAGAAAAGAGGGACGACTAGAATCAAGACCAGAACTCCAGAGAAGATTAGAAAGAAGTTCTTCTCCCTCTCGTATTTCTCGGGAATGAAATTGTATGCCACCAAGGCTCCGCCAAAGAGGAGAAACATTGTGTCATGGGTGCCGAGAGATAGCGCCCCGAACAGGATCAAGTTGTATGCCAGGTCCAGTGCAATCGCGATGGCGCCCAGTACTGGAAATAGTGGTCTCAATTTCAATCTGACCGAGAAGAAATCCACAATGACCTTGGCAAGGCTCTTTTCAGGGGGCTTCTCTGAGGGCTCCTCGGGCATAAATGTAAGCAAAAGCAGGGCAATTCCCGAAAGAAAGAGAACGACACCCACATAGTCTAAATAGTGGACCTTCTGCGGCAGAAGTACGAGATTCACTCCCGTAAGGAGCAATATGAACTCGAGAAGGAGGAAATACCCCTTGTGCTTCTTCAGGAAATCGATGATGGCATCGAGCTCTGGCATACCTATCCACTCGGTCTAATGAAAGACATCCGCTCGTCTATTTATAACCTTCTTGCCTCCTATCC
>JBHIFI010000117.1:0-3338 GCA_046761005.1 Thermoplasmata archaeon | reverse complement strand
CTCGTGTCACGATACCTATAAATACTGCCGACAACATAAAAAGAAATGATGTGGGCTAGGTCGAGGGGGACAGCAACTACCTTCGTGCTCATCCTAATGATTCTAGCTCTTCAGTCCCCTGCGAGTAGCGGGACTTGGACAGAGATTCCACTGGCAGACCTTCAGAACGGAGATGCTGGCATAATTGTCCTTGAAGTTCACCAGACCTACGTAACTGTGGATTTGAAAACAACCGATCCGGACGTCATACATATCCCGACCTTCCTGACGGAAGATGGGAGCAAGGTAGCAAAGGGCGTATTGCAGGAAGACTCTCAGGAAGAGAAGGTTACCATGCCTATGGTCTATGAGGAGGTTCAGGGAGAATCCCAATACCTTCTCGTTCTAGACCAAGACTGGCCTCAAGAATGGGATGAACTCGTCATTACGTTGGACGAACAAGATTGGCCTCAGTACGAAGATGTTGTCATTCCATTTGCATCCCAAGATTGGCCTCAATCATGGATCTGGGGAGAACTCGCGTAGTCAGAGGTTCTTTCGCGCTTCGTCGACCTTCTTCATCATGCTTTTGTTCTCGAGTCTCTCGAATATCTCGTAGGCCTTCGAAAGATGGTCAAGAGCATCATCTCTCTTGCCCTTTTCCCCGTACATGATACCGAACTTGTAGTGAGTATCTGCCATATTGTAGGGCAGGTTGAGCCGCTCTAGAATCGCTATGCTTTTCTTGAAATAGTCTTCCGATTTTTTCCATTCCTTTCTCAATCGGTAGGTCTGGCCATAATGAGAGTATACGGAGGAAATCATCATCTTCTCATCGAGCTTTTCAAAGATTTTGAGCGACCTATCCAAGTACCTCAGAGCCATCTTGGTGTCGCCATTCAGTGCATAGGCCTCAGCCGCATTGGCCAGTCCATATCCTATTCCAGTGGCATCCCTCAACTTTTCAGCCGTCTGAATACATTTCTCATGATACTCAATTGTCTTGTCCATGTCGTTCAAATAGAACCATGTAGCTCCCATTCCCGTGTAGACCTTTGCCATCTCACTCATATCCCCGATTTCCTCAAGCATCTTAATGGATTTCTCCATGTACTCTATGGACTTCTTGTAGTTCCCTCTCTGAGCCTCGACCCGCCCAAAGGCGTATAGAGCCCTTGCCAGATCCCACTCATTCTTGGCATCCTGTGAGGCCTGTCTCGACTTGTCAAAGAAGTCCAAGGCCAAACTATATTCTCCGTTCCTTTCATGGACAGCCCCCAAATCATAATAAAGATGAGCCATGACGGAACTATCGCCCAGTTCCTTCGCTATTTCTAGACCCTTCTCGAAGTTCTTCAGGGCTTCGTTCCAGTCGTTCCTCCTCTCGTATATCCACCCCAGGTCCCTAAGTACTTTGAGCTGTACGGACTTGTCGCCCAACCTTTTGGCGAGGCTCAGCGACCTTTCGCAATACTCCATGCAGGAATCCCACTCTCCGGTCGCAAAGCAGACATCCTGGATCTTGAGCATCATCTCCAGGCGGTCGGAGAGGTTCTCGGGAATCTCTGGTCCCGCCTCCAGCTCCTCGAGTTTGCGATGATAACCATAGAGGGTCTCCTTCAATGTTTCCTCGATAGAGGACAGTTCCTTCGCTATCTGCTCCCCCTTATGCGTGAGCATATAGAACTTCCTGAAGGGAAACTTCCCCTCCTCTTTCTCGTAGATCAATCCGAGCTGTAGCAGATTTCTGAGAGCGGAGTAGGCAGATTCCTGATTTATTCCGACTTTTCTATAGAAATCTGATATCGTACCGCGATTGTTTTGATAGACGTAAGCGAGAATTCTTAGAGTTCCCGTCGGCTTTTCCAAGGCAGTAAGCATCATGCGGAAACGTATCAATCGACCTTGATTTATCGTTTTCGTATTTTCCTCGGTCAAATCCAGCGAGGCAACCAGAGTATCATTCCTGATATTGATTGCAGAATGTATAAAAACCTGCGAAATCTAATCCGAAGGAGGATTGATTGGGAATGCTGCCCCTACTGATGCTAGGCGTAGACAACAAGACAGATGAACTCTTTCGAAATCTTCTTCTCGGCAAGGGGAAGCAAGTTTTCAAGGAGGGGCACTTCTACTTCCTTCGGGAAAAGAGACACGAAAGGGCACTGGAATACATCACCCAGCTGATGGAGGAGGGCTACGGGGGCCTCTATATAACGAGGAGGCATCCAGACCACGTAGAGAGAAAGCGTGGTCGTGACGGAATGAAGGTAATTTGGCTTTCCACAACTCTCGGAAGAGACTATGTTGACCCTCACAACCTTGGAAGTCTCACAAACCTGATAAGTGGCTTCATAGAGAAGGTGGGCAAGGCGGCTATTCTTCTTGATGGACTTGAGTATCTGATGATCAACAACGATTTCCCCAGAATTTTGAAGTTTATTGAGTACGTCAATGAAATCGTGATGCAGAAGAAGGCTATTTTCATTGTTTCAATCGACTCGAGAGCCTTCGATTCTAGAGAGCTGGCTCTCCTCGAAAGAAACGCAGACGTGATCGAGGGTTGATTATTGCTATTGAGAATCAGCCATGATATTCATTTCATACAGTATATATACCGTAGTGAAGGATGGATTTAATCGAGGTCAGGAGGAAAGAAAGAGATGGATCCATTGGAAGCATCGAGACTCATAACTGACGAATACGCAGCAAGAATCCTTGTTGCCACATTCAAGAAGCCCAGGAGTGCCATAGAACTCAGTCGAGAATACGGAATTCCAATAGCGGCATGCTATCGAAGAATCCACATGCTCGAGAAAGCTGGACTGATAAAATGCGTGGAGAGAGCTCTTACGCGGAGAGGAAAAAGGATCAGTCTCTATCTTTCCCAACTCAGAAATGCCTACATATTCTTCGAGAATGGTAAGCTTCGAGTGAGATTTCAGCTGGCCTCAGGTGTTACTAAGGACTTCGGAGGTGACTGGAAAGCCGTTGACGTACTTTCGAGATAAAGATGACCCCTCCTCCACAACCCACAGGCAGTTCTGGGAAACCAGAATTGCCTCCCCTTTTTTTGCGATCATCCCCTCCTCCCCCCGGACCAGGTCCGAAAGGACCTGGGCCTTCCCCCTTTTTATATACTTGAACCCCCCTAGTAATTATTGAGATGGACAAAAAGGAAAGGTTCAAGTATCTGCTCAAAAGCGTGCTGGGCGTGGACGTCGATGCGATAGTAGCTAGGACAATAGCCTCCTTGGCAGTCCAAAGAGCCAAACAGATTCCCCATCTCACCAAGGAATGGCTGAAGTCGAGAGATAGGAAAGAGTGGACTACGTACTTTTTCGAGGGCGAAAAGTAAA
>JBHIFI010000116.1:0-3340 GCA_046761005.1 Thermoplasmata archaeon | reverse complement strand
TACGGAGGCGACAAAACATGTTGTATGCTGGATTAGACGCACACAAGGACTTCTGCCATGCCATAGTATGTGCAGAAGATGGAGAGGTTGTGAAGGAAGGAAAGATAAGGACATGCAAGGAGGAGCTGTGTGACTTCTTCTCCGACTTCCAGGAAGTGAGAATAGCAGTAGAGGCAAGCATCAACCATGAGTACATCTTCGATTCCTTGGAGGGTAAGGGAAGAACGGTGATCCTGGCACATCCGTTGAAGACAAGGGCCATAGCAGAGTCCAGGGTGAAGACGGACAAGATAGATGCGAGGATCCTTGCGGATCTTCTGAGGGCTAATCTGATACCCGCATCCTACGTACCACCGAGGGACATCAGGGAGCTACGCCATCTCGTCAGGAGAAGGATATTCCTGGGAAGGTTGAGAACGAAACTGAAGAACAGGATACATTCCGAGCTGACGCGCAGGGGGCTGAGGTACGAGCATGGAGAACTCTTCACAAGGAAAGGGAAGGCCTGGCTGCTTTCTCTCGAGATACCCGCACTGAGAAGCTATCTCTCGACCATGGGATCCATGGATTCGGAGATACGGAATCTGGAGAGGGAGATCAGGGTCGAGGGCACGAAACACAAGGGCATCAAGCATCTCGTCACCATCTACGGATTGGGATTCTACTCCGCCGGCGTGGTATTCTCGGAGATAGGAGACGTCACGAGATTCAGAAACGAGGAGAAGCTGTTCTCACATGCAGGCCTCATTCCATCCATCAGGCAATCAGGTGAACACACATACCGTGGTCGCATAACGAAGACGGGTTCCAGACATCTCAGATGGATCCTAGTTCAGGCCGTAAGGGTGCACATAAGATACGATCCCGACAGCAAGCTCACTCAGTTCTACAGGAGACTCCGAAGGAGAAAGCCCGATAACGTTGCGGTGATCGCAACTGCAAGGAAGCTCCTTCAGATAATCTATCACATGCTCAAGAACGATGAGGATTACAGAGGTTAGGAGGGACAACCTTGGAAGCAGCGACTGTGGCGTTCCGACCACCAGAGAATGAATAAGGTATCCACCTGACCAAGGACGAACTTGCCATAATGCGGCATTACGACCGCGAATAGGTGTATGTCATAAAGCATTAAATGCGAAGAAGTCCATCAGAGGGCAGAGGGCGGACTTCACATAGGTGTCGCCCTTCTTTTCGAAGTATGTCATCTTCGCCTGCCCAGTCATTCCCTTTGCTGCCAGTCCTCTCAGTACAGTGTTGCGCCTGTCCCTCGTACCATCTCTGAGAGGAGTCTACGAACAATCATTGTCCTCCAGTTCGCCTACGTCTCTTGATCGATAGCCAGACCATGAATACAAGTACAACTATGGCAACAAGGACGAGCACTGCAATGATTGCGTAGACAATCCCTGTAGAAAGCCAGATCTGTTGAGAGTCCGACTCATCTCCATCGGAAGGAGGCGGTTCGACAGGATTGTTGATAACCGCAGTCACGCTTACCTCACCCGAGTAGTAGACTCCGTCAAAAGATCGGGCGTAAACCATGTAGGCTCCATTGGGCATGGCTGTCGTGTTCCAATCATAGCTCCAAGTCGAGGCTCCTTCAACCTGAGTCCAATTGCCATCGCTAATCCTGATTTCCACTCGCAGGATTGCATCTTCAAGATCGAAGGCCGTTCCTTGGATTTCGAAGATGCCAGAAATCCAGGTTCCTGACACTGGAGAGGTAATATTGCAGGTCGGTGGTTGGTTGATGTGAGGTATTGCGCCAACTTCCTCCGATTTCAGCCCTTCTCCAATACCATTGACTGCAGCAACTCTGTAGTAGTAAGTCACATCGTTCGTCAAGCCTGTGTCCTCATACCTCAACACATCGCCCAAAGTAATCAAGAAAGTCTCCTCGTCCGGGGCCATTCCCCTATATATTGTGTAGTTGACAACGGGAGAGAAACCATCATGGACAGGAGGAGACCAAGTAAGAGTAACTTCACCTTCCCCGGCAGATGCAGAGAGTTCTGTGGGCGATCCTGGAAGGGTAGCAGGAACGGCAACCACCTCATTCGATCTCGCGCCCTCACCCACTAAATTGATCGCGCTAATCTGATAGTAATAGGTTTGACCATTCTCCAGCCCAGCATCCTCATATGACGTGGCGTTGTCGATTTCAGCAAGGAGTGTCTCCCCACCTGACGAAATCCCCCGATAGACCCTATAGTTGGTGATTGGGACACCGCCAATGAGACTGGGTTCGCTCCATGTCAGATTCACCGTCCCATCACCTGGTGCAGCCTGAAGGTCCTCAGGGGACGATGGAGTTCGCAGAAGCGGATACCGGTCTTGACTGGATCCCTCGGCGATGTCGTACGGAATGTCCCCGATACCATCGCTACCATTCTGATCTTGGCCGGGGCCATTCTTCTCATCGACTCCAGAATAGTCACTCCAGAAGTTGCCACCAGAGGGGTAGCCATTGTCCCATTGGTTCGTGCCAATATCGGCTGCTTGTTTCGAGTTTGCTATGAATTCATTGTGGTGTATGAGATTGTTATGAGAGTTCACCACTTCAATGCCCTCGCCGTTGAGTGTGATGCGATTGTCCCAGACTTTGTCAAACCAGGATCCAAAGAAGTGTATTCCCTTGTCATTATCAGAAATGGTGTTGTTGACGATCTTGTTCCAAAAGGCATTCCAGACCAGAATTCCGATTTCTGTATTCATTGCGATATTACCAGTGACGTAGTTCTGCTCGGAGTTGGAGAGAGAAATCCCCAACCGGTTCGAAGAAACGTTGTTATTGAACATATGGCAGTTCTTGGCACCATCCAGCTCGATTCCCGAATCACCTCCAAAGCTGCCAAACGGTCCTCCATTCACCAACGTGAATCCCGAGAAGTTTACCCAGTCAGCAATCACATACACCACATCACCGATTCCTCCACCATCAATCATCGTAGTGTTTCTATCCTCTCCGACAATGGTAAGGGTCTTGTCTATCACCACGCTCTCTTGATACGTGCCACTATAGACATAGACGGTATCGTGAGGGGTCGCATTGTCAATTGCACCCTGTAGAGATGTGTAGTTTCCAGGACCTACGCCGCCCACGTATAGGACTGTCGCCTTCGCACTAGGAAGGAATCTCAAGCCTGCAAACAGCAGACTCAAGAGCACAACTATGATGACAAGCAGGCCCATTCTCTTCATCGCATCCTCCGTAACATCAGTGGAAGAATCGGATTTGCACCTTAAATCTCTTTCCTCAGTCATCGGTCAAAGCCTGGAAACGTCGTCCTTCATTATCAGCTATGTGAAAACCTGGACCCTACATAGGGTAATGCCT
>JBHIFI010000115.1:0-3379 GCA_046761005.1 Thermoplasmata archaeon | reverse complement strand
AGTTGGATGGGAAATATCCTGCAAGTTTTATTAGACTATCGATTCTACATCACCTCCTAGGCGCACAAAAATTCTTTTATCTCTAATCCACTTTACCAATCGCTGTAACAGAGTCCATCCCTTCCTCCCTTCTGATGGGGGTTGACGGGATGGGCTCAAAAACCCGGACGGGAACAACGTGACATTCCAGTACGACGGAAACAACCGTTTAGTGGGCATCACTGATTGGTCCAATGACACATGGTCAATCGAATATAATGCCATTGGGAGAAGAACCAAGCTCCAGTACCCGAACGGAGTGACTGCCTCCTATTCCTACGATAATGCCAGCAGGCTCATTAGAATATCCAGCAAAACCGCAGCCAATATCATGCTCCTTAATTTGTCGTATAATTACGACTCTGTTGGCAACATACTCAGTGTATCCGATGGAAACGGAAACTCAACATCCTACCAGTATGATGGGGATAACCAATTGGTACAGACGAATGATTCCTCGGATGGGATAACGACCTATACCTATGATGGTGTGGGCAATAGGATATGGAAAATCCATGGCTCAAACTCGACACATTACACCTACAATGCGGAAAATCAACTCATCTCAGGAGAATCGTACAATTACACGTATGACAAGAACGGGAATATGATATCTCGAAGTGGGAAGGAAGGTCAAATCAACTACTCCTATGACCAGGAGAACAGACTCGTTGGGATAACCTTCCCGGATGGCTCAACCGTCTCCTATGACTACTCTCCCCTCGGTTTTATGATAATGAGAAACCAATCTGGAAGCGAGTCCTACTTTGTCAACAGTCCCCGACTATCGAGAGGGTATGAAAACATTCTGGCGAAGTACAACGAGACAGGTGTCGTGGTCTCTCGCTTTGTGTATGGTCCTGGAATAGATGAACCCCTAAAGATACAGATTGGAAACTCCTCCATCTTCTACCATTCCGATCTCATCGGCAGCATCAGAATGCTAACCGATCCTTCCAGCAACGTAGTTGACAGATACAGATACCAGGATTTCGGGTATCCATCTCAGCAGTCGTATGCTTTGGGCGACTTCCATTATCTCTTCACCGGCAGGGTATGGGACAATTCCACACAGCTGTACCACCACAGAGCGAGATGGTATGACCCAACTATGGGAAGGTTCTTGAGCAAGGACCCCGCTGGGATGGCTGATGGCACGAATCTCTATGTGTACGTAAGGAACAATCCTGTGAACAATAATGACCCGAGCGGGTTAGTGACCTTTAAGTGGCTCAAGAAGAAGGTCTTGTGGTGGACGGTTACTATTGGATTTAAGGTGAAATTCTCCACATACGAAACAGAGGCAATTGCAATGGGACTTGGAGTGGGGGTCACGATAGCGGGCAGTGTTCCGGGTGGGTTACCTCTAGCAGTCGTATTGGCTATCTCTTCTGCCATAATTGGTGCATGCTCCTATTTTGGATTAGGCTTTGTGATTTACTGCTACTTTATCGGACTGTGCCCCATATTCTGGTGTGAGGCTTGATGCATTGATCAATGTTTCTCGTCTGCTCTCTAGGAGGGTGATAGTTCCGGTCGGCCTCGCCTTGGTCATTTTGGGCCTCATCAATATGTATTACCACGCATATCGTCCAACAGACATACTACTTCGGATTGCCATACCCATGGCCTATGCGATACTATTAATACTGTTGTTTCTAATGCTTGCATGTTATATTCTAACCAAGAGAAGGGCAAGCGATTGGAGAATAATTGAGGTAGATGGATCTGTCGATGATGTTAAAATCCTGCTTGAATCTTCATACCCCAGAATCATAGACAAAGGCAACAAAGTAATAGTCTTCAAAAATGAATGGGTATCTGCCGGCCTGAAGTTTGAAGGGCTGGGCGGGACTCGAGTTCGCATAAGAGCATATTGGCACATGCCTCGTCGCTCAATAGCAGTGCTGGCCGTATCTTTTGTTTTGACTTGGATTGGCCCAATTGTAGTGGCTATTCTATATGCTAGAAAAGCACGGCCATTTATGAATGACCTCCTCGGTAGGGTTCAAGCGACGGACACGGTGTGAATCTGATACACGAGTCGAGGGCTGGTCAGAGTACAACATATGATTGGGATTACGAGAACCGCCTCACAAAGATTACCCATCCCAATGGGACCACAGTGCAACATGAGTATTCCATAGATGGGAACCGCCTCTCCCGCAGCCAAGGAGGTATCAAGACTGGTTCTTGCATAGAGAGATGGTTTAAGGGCGGACACACTAATGCTCAAATTCAAATGCAGGGAGTTCAAGAACACGATAGTCGTGGGCGACTCAGTCCGTCCCAAAGTTCTGGATAGCTTTTAATGCTTAGAAGCTGTTTGGGAGGGTGCGGTTAGCTACCTCACCATGGAAAGGCGATAGTATGGTATGCACTCATACGCACCAGAGGGATAATGGCAGAGAAGTTGAAAAGAGATTTGTGCGGGAGATGAATGATCCCCTTCCCACAGGTGAGAGACACAACTGCATATACTCAAGAAGGGAGATAATGAATCCCGTCCCTGAGGCATGCAGGAGAAGGGGATACGTCGATCAGGTGTTGCAGGATTGGAAGGATTAGGGAAGGAGACGTCCGGATGGAGATTCCATATTCTACGGGCTTGGAGCACTCTCCAAGGACGATGTGATGAGCCACTTCCTTCCCATAAGTGAGAGAATAGTCAGGGAGGCAAGGCTAAGGAGGCTGTTGCCGTCCATGCAACTGCCGTGGTGGACTTCCATGATATCACCTACATAATGGAAATGTACAGAGAAGGGTACGATTCCGACAATTGCCATCAGAGGAGTTGATATAACCACGACGCTGCCTAAAGATGACCATGGAAGCAAGGACCCACACGTACACGATTCGGGTGGAGGTTGACAGAGTAGAGTTTGGGTCTGCGATTCTCTTTGACATGGTCTGTGAACGGGTGGGCAATCTCCGTCCCTCTCGTCAAGCGTGGTTGCGTGAGCTCGAGAAAGCGCATTCTCAATACGTCGAGCAATCAGACTTGACAGAGCTCGAAAAGGTGGAGATATACGAGAGAGCCAGGGAAAGGCTCAAGTCCCTCTGGGAGTGAATCCATCAGATGATTATCCAAGAACGTCACGAGGTCTTCCCGCCGATAGCCGTTAATCTGGTTTTCTCGAGCATTCTCATCTATACCCAACATAATGAAGTGTGTGGTCAGTTGTACGGTCCTCGGTCAGGGCGCAAAACGTTGTCCTTCCTCGTTGAATGTGGCAGACTAGTATGGATATAGGAAATCGATTCTGTGCCCAATTCTTGAAGATCTCCGTTCTTCAGAAGTTAATCGGGGATAAGCTTTAGAGTTACAGACACCCATTCC
>JBHIFI010000114.1:0-3455 GCA_046761005.1 Thermoplasmata archaeon | reverse complement strand
AGGCTCTCGAGAACATAAAGGAGGCGATTGGCCTTCACCTCGAGCCCGATGAGGACGACCTCGTCGAGCACGCCGAGAGGAGGGTCGTGGAGATCGTTGTATGAAGCTTCCCGTTATTTCTGGGCGGGAGGCTGTCAAGGCCCTGAGGCGGGCGGGTTTTGTAGTCGTTCGATAGCGGGGCTCTCACGTCCGCCTGAAGAAGACCACGAAGGAGGAGGTCATGAAGCTCACAATACCGCTTCATGCAACACTGAAGAAGGGAACTCTTTCTCGGATAGTCAAGGACGCCGGGCTTACAGTCGAGGAATTCATCGATTTTCTCTAGCGGGAAATGGGAGGACCGGAGCGAGTTCGAGGCGTGCGATTACATAAGAGTGATAGATCCTGGAAGAGTGATAGATTCTCCTTGGATGCCCAGGCCCATTCCATCTCTTTCTTCGCACGATAAGGATTATATCCCGACGTGAGCATTCTCTGGAATACGCTCATATCCCATCGTAGGGAGCGTAGGGAGGGTGAGAGATAGGAGGCGATGCAATGGCAAACAACTTCAACTGGGTGGAAGTGAGAACGAGAGACTTGGAGAAAGCGAGAAGCTTCTATGAGAATCTTTTCCGCTGGAAGATAAGCGGAAAGAAGAACGAGGATTTCGCCTACTGGCACATCGACACAGGAGAGAAACCCGAGGGCGGCATGTGGCGGATGCCTCAGGATAAGCCTCTTGGCATCTTGGTATACATCGCAGTGGAAGATATCGATGCTACGCTGGAGAAGGTCGAAGAGCTGGGCGGAAAGGTTACTCTACCAAAGAGCCCTGCTGGCAATTCCTTCAGGGCAGAGTTTGAGGATCCTGACGGAAACACGTTTGGACTCTGGCAAGAGCCGAAGAAGAGCGATTGATGTCTCTTTGTCCATGTGAGTTCGATCCCATGAAAACAGATTAAGAGTGCTGCGAGGAAGATCGAAATGGGGAGAGCAGAAGTGAAAGATGTTACGAGGGAAAACATAGGGGACTTGATAGACCTCTGCATTCCTCCCAGCAAAACGGAGGATCCGCTTTTCGTTGAAGGCATGAAGGCAAAGAACAGATGGGCAACTCAGCTCGTCGGAGGATATGGAAGCGTTGGTAAGCTAGCCTATATAGACTCGAAACCAGTTGGCATGATACAGTATCGGCCCAGACCTGAGGAAAGATTGATAGAAATAACGTGCGTTTTCGTTCCAGAAGAGGAGAATCTCAGAAAAGGCGTGGGAAAATCTCTGCTAAGGGCACTTATCGAGGATATGAATGAACCGAAATCCTACTTCGGTAACCACATACCACTGGCTCTCATCACCCTGGCATTCGAGGTTCCAGGGAGATACCCTCAACATGAGTTCTATAGGAAAATGGGATTCAGACAGGCGGGCGAGGATGACCCCCTTCTCTACTATCCGCTCAAGGAAGGGTTTGAGTACGTTCCAAAGAAAGAGAAATTCATTCCCCAAGAAGAGGACAGAGGGAGGGCGATAATCTTCTACGATCCGTCGTGTCCTTTCTGCATCTATTTCTCCGAGAAGATGAAAGACACGATAAGAGAAGTCGAACCACGGATTCGCGTAAGAATGATAAACCAGTTCGAGGAGCCTGAGGAAGCAAGGAGGAGAGGTAAACCCACTTGTGTAGTGAACAAGAAGCCCATCGAATCATTCTTTCTTGATAGGGAAAACTTCCAAAGAGAGGTTAGGGAGGCTCTCGAAGACTAATCGGATTTGTGATAGCACCTCTTTGTCCATGGAGACTATGTGCTCTAGCTTATGGATTCCGTCGAGATTAGGATAAGCGGCAAGTGGAAGGACGGAAGTGACTTCGAGGCGTATGATTACATCAGGGTGATAGATCGAGGGAGAGGATGACACGATATCAGAAAGCTTCCCGAACGAGGCCTTCAATTCTTTCTGCCAGGGCCGTTAGCTTCGGATCCATGAGCTGGACGCTGTGAGCTAATTCCAATATTAGTTCCTTGAGTTCGAGATTAGGCAAGTCCAGCCCGACCCTTTCATACGCTCTCTCCAGAAGTTGCATAGCATCATCATCCTTGCCTCGAAGATGCGCCTTGACTGCGGCGACTGCATTCATGAGGGAACTCTCAGTCAGGGACCACTCGGAACCCCATGCTTTCGGATCTTTCAAACCGTACTCGCTGTCCCCGCCAACGGATTGGGCGAAGATATCCAAATCCAACCTCCAGAAGAGCGGGATCCCCTCGAATCGCACGAAGACGAGACGACGTTTGTCCGACTCTTGGAAGTCGGGATGTGACCGCAAGGACTCCACTGGATGAATATCTAGCAGTATCTCTTCCAGGTTTTCCACACATGATTTGAAAAGAGGATCGGGGATTTCCCAAAGCATATCGATGTCGCTATACTCGTCAGCACTGCCATCTGCGAGCGAGCCTCTCAGGAAGGCCCTAGAGCCGGGTGCAGCCCCTTCCAGGTGAGTCAGTGTTCTGTCTACGATTCTCGTTCTGAGTCTCGCATCGACCATCATTTTCGCACGCCACTTTTCACGATCAGTCATCTCCCTACCACTGACGAGGAATCCACCCGCCCATATGAAATCTTTTCGGGGAGAAGACACTCTCTTACGCGCCGACTCTACGGGACGAAGAGGTCATTTCCCTACCTCCCTCTCCAACCTTTTTATAAGGCATGGTCGATTATGACATCGTGGATGTGGAAAAGATACGTAAGGAAGTGAGAAGGAGAAGGGAGGCCGAACTGGAGAGGGATGCTAGGTCTCTCAGGGACAAGACCCCCGAGGACACTCTCAGGATGTTCTTCGACATGTGCGAGTTCGTCCAAAAGCTTAGCAGAGTGAGCGCATGAGAACGATGGAGGACACTGTCAGAGCTGCCGTTTCCGCCATGGAGGAAGCGGGAGTTCAGTATGTCGTTGTAGGCGGGATCGCAACAGCCGCTTGGGGAACCGTGAGGACGACAATGGACGTAGACGTAATCGTCTCCCTTGCGGAGGACGAGATTGAAGGTTTCGTTTCCGTTCTGACGAAGCATGGTTTTCGAGTCAACCGCGACGACATTGAAGCCGCTCTGGAGGAGAAGTCTCACTTCACGGCTATGGATCCGGAGTCAGGATATCATCTGGATCTGAAGGGTTCGTACAGCCGGCATGATGCCTCCACCCTGGGGAGGAGGAGGGAGGTGCTGCTGGACGATCTGAGGGTATGCGTCGCCTCTCCCGAGGACCTCCTTGCCATGAAGCTCCTCATGGGAAGCGACAGAGACCTTGCGGACGCTAAGGCCATCCTCATACGCCAAGCGGGGAAGCTCGACATGGAGTACCTGGAGGACCTGTGTAGGAGGCTTGGCGTTTCCGACGAACTGAGGAAGATTGCGGAGAAAATCTGAAGGTCTGGTTCAGAACGGAACGCTTTCGCTAGAATCCACCCGCCC
>JBHIFI010000113.1:0-3474 GCA_046761005.1 Thermoplasmata archaeon | reverse complement strand
TTTCTCTGAGAGGACCGGATATCTCCTCATAGAAAGAGTATTTCTGCAGTCTGGGCAGCAACTCTTCAAGCGACAGAGGTACCAGGGACTCAAGCTCCTTTTTTGGCAGCTCCAACCCACCCTCAATGAAGACATCTCGCTCT
Source organism: Thermoplasmata archaeon (assembly GCA_046761005.1). Classification (GTDB taxonomy): domain Archaea; phylum Thermoplasmatota; class Thermoplasmata; order RBG-16-68-12; family JAGMCJ01; genus JAGMCJ01. The sequence continues at coordinate 3,331 of JBHIFI010000113.1, read as the reverse complement.
ATCCTCTCTACCTCCTCCCTCGCCCTAAGAAGAGTTCTGAGATTGACCATGTCTATCTCTTTTTGAATGAACATCCTGAACAGTTTCAAGGGAAGGGTTGTTGGAGGCACGATCTCAAGAAGATAGGTGTAGTATGCACGGTCAAGGGCGTCCTCGAAAACCGCGATTGGCGGGAATTCTTCCTCTTCGCCTCTTACTTCCTGAAGTGCATGGTAGTATATGGTGTCCTTGAGCTCCTCCATGACCTCCTCTATCGTTTCCTCTTCCACAAGCTTGAGAAGGAATTCTGTCGAGGAGGAACCGGCGGGAATGAGAGCTTCGATAATCTCCTCCTCGGAGGCTCCGTACGATTTCCCTCGAATGATGGTCTTGATGTTCCAAAGGTCCCAGCGGTCCAGGAATCGAGATATCATAGTCTTTAGGTCGCCTTCCGAAAACTCGATTATCTGTCTGAAAATCTTGGCGAGATTGTCCCGGGTTGCCATCTCGATGAGGTCTACCCCAGAGTATTTCGCTCCCAGTGCGAGCATTTCATCTCTATACTGACCCTCACCAAGAAACCGCGAGATACTGGGAATCTCCATCTTGAGGAGCCTTGCATAGGTGTCCTTTGAGAGAAGTCTGCTCTTCTTTCCCTTTACCCTTGCACAAACATAAGGATAGTTTCCAAGCTCGACAGGTAGTATTGACCTGAGCTTCAACTTCTCTAATCCGGCCATAGGACTTCAGCAACCTCCCTTATCGAGTCCTCCCAGACCTTTTCCATCAGCGTTTCGTATGTGAGGTCCACCGTGCTCTTTCCATCCATGCTCTCGATTATTACTCCGCCAAGGATAGTTTTTGTTCCAGCGTAGTTCTGACCAACGATCGACTCGACCGCCCATCTATCCTTCTCGTTCGAATAGACCCTTCCGGTTTTCACATCGGTGGAGTGGGAATTGAGAAGGTTTCTGAGAATAGCATCGTTTGAATGAAGAGTTCGAAGACGTTCCAACGCCTTGGAATATATCACATCCAATATCTCTTTCTGAGACTCCAGAACCATTCTTTTCACCTCAAGCTCGGCCCTGGCGAGATCTTGCACTCTTTTCTTCTCTCCATCAATCTCAGCTTCTTCCACTCTTCTGTTCATCTCCTCAGTTCCCTTTTTCTTCGCATCGCTGATTATCTTCTCCGCTTCTTTCTTGCCTTCGCTGATTATCTCCTGGGATTCTCTCCTTCCAGCTCCTAGGATGCCCTTGACTACGGACTCAAGTCCCATATTCAATCCCTTTTGCTCAGTGTCTATATCTTTCCCAACAATAGGAAGGCTATAACGAAGCCGAACAGAACGATCGTTTCTGGGAGCACCATGAAAACGATTCCTTTTCCGAACAGGGCTTCGTTCTCAGCCATGGCTCCGACCGCTGCAGCACCCACAACTTTCTCTGCCCACGCCGTGGCTATGGACGCTCCAGCCATCGTAATGGCGGCCGATAAAGCCATCATACCTGCGTCTGTCATTCTTTCACACCTCCTGTATACGTTTCAATCCGAAAGGCCTGAAATCTATTCCACTCCCCTTGTAGAACTTCATGAACCATTCCACGTAATTCAGCCTGATGGCCTGAATACCTGCAGATATCGCTCCGAGGAAGAATATTGTTGTATGAGCGAAGAAAAGGGCAACGAATCCGCCGATTATCATGCCAACATTCCCTGCCGATTCGAAAATCATAGGCATGCACACGTCATTGAATGCAAGTGCAGTTGCACCCTTAGCAACCGCAACGCCAGCGATTCGAGTATAGGAGAACATGTTTGCAACGAGGCCTATTATCTCAATAATCGCAAGGCCACCTTCACCTATGAGAAGAAATGGAATTCCGGCGACAACGAGGACCAAGCCGGCGATGGAGATGTTGAGCGTTCCAAAGAATTGGAATGATTGTAATAGGGCATCTCGAATCGGGAAGGCAAGATTGGCTAGTTCGTTGTACCAAAGGAACTCGGCGACAACAAGACCCTCTTTCTGCACGGCTATTCTCATCAGAACAATCACAAGGCCGACAAGAACGAGAAGCCACCCGAATTTGGCAAGCGCGTGCTTCTTGCTGTGCTTTCTCTCATTCAGAATGCCAAAGAAGAATCCAATCCCGAGATGAATTCCCGATGCGAGAATAGAGAGGGCGATGAGATCCATAGCACCAAGTTCCGAAACCTTGTGGACAGGTGCGTAGTATGGAATGTGAAGCCCCATTTCATCAAAACTATCCCAAGGGTTGGCATGATTCTGAGCGTGCTCGAGGTGGAAAGGGATGCCGAATACCTCGCCATATAGAAACATGCCAAAAATTGCAGCAAAGACACCTGATATGAACAGAATCCACATCAGGTCATAGAGTTCTGGGATACCTTTCAATTTCTTCCTTAACGCAATCGCGAAGATGATCATGGCCAATCCGTATCCAAGGTCACCTATCATGAGTCCAAAGAAAATCGGAAATATCAAAGAGAGAACGAGGGTTGGGTCGACTTCGTCGTAGCTCGGTGTCGAGAAGATGCGGATGAGAAACTCAAATCTGCTCACATGGACCTTTGGATTGTCCAAGAGAACTGGTGGTTCTTCGTCCTCTGGGTCTATTGAATCTATGAAGATTCCCTCTATCTCTTCAAGGACGGCCTTCAGCTTTTTCGTCTCGTCTGTAGTTACCCATCCATCGATTATGAATGTGTGTTCTGTGGTTGCGAATCTTAGCGGAGCTTCTGCCTTCTCTACCTCAACCGCCAAGGCCTCCTCAGCGGAGAGGATAAACTTCGAATATCTCTCCCTTAGCTTGTTCAGCCTCTTCTTCGTTGCTCCGAGCTTCTTTTCCCATCTCTCCTTCTGTGCTGTCATCTTGGCAAGCAGCTCTTTGGGATCGCCTTCTATGTCGGGGATTTCCACTTGGGTGAAACCCTTGTTTCCAAGGTATTCGGAGGCACTCTCCGCTTTCTCGATAGGAACAAAAAGTGCGATGAAGCGGTCCTTCTCAAAGAGCTCATAGCTGTCGAAATATGAGTCGATATCAGAGAGGTCCCTAGTAACACGTCCAACAGACACTGAAACCGTCTCATAGCCCCTGTACATGTCAAGGGTCAATGGGAATGAGGCGAAGGGTCTCATCTGCTCTATGCGGGAATTCAATATGCTAAGTAGCTCTTCAGTCTTCTTCCGCGACTCATCGGTCTCTGAGAGATTGATTTCGAGAGCACGAATCTTCCCCCTGATCCTCTCATCAACTTCTAGGGCCTCTTTCTCCCCCGTCTCTTCGACCTCCAAGATGCTAGAAATAGACCTCAGCTTCACCAA
>JBHIFI010000112.1:0-3586 GCA_046761005.1 Thermoplasmata archaeon | reverse complement strand
GTCGAGCCTCCCTATGAATTGGAGAACAAGGACTTGGAGAGATCGATATCATCTCTCGCTTTATTCTTTCACAATTATATGCGGCTTACGAGTTCATTGGATATACTTGCTATCTGCTCGGGACCGAGCTGCTCGACCCTTTTGTCGGACCACTCGGCTTTTCGCAGGTAGAGTTTAGCTTCATCCTCGGTTCTGAAGAAGTTCCTCCAATGCAACAGTATCGAATTGCCCGTCTTCTTTCTTCGATGCTTGAAAAGGACATCCACGAGTCTCAGGAAGCACTTCTCGCTCTCGACGTGGAAGGGAGCCTTCCTCGGGATCAGTTCAACAATGGCCGAGTCGACTTTTGGGCAGGGAAAGAACTTCTTCTTTGGCACTGTTTCAGTGATTCTTGCGGAGGCGCGGTAGGAAATGACAACGGAGAGCTTTGAGTACCCCTTCTCCCCCTGTGTGGAAACGAGCCTCTCTGCGAACTCCTTTTGGTACATGAGCACTCCCTTTCGAAAACCGAGGTCGAGAAGCCTGAACGTGATTGGTGAGGATATCTCATAGGGCAGGTTTGAGACGACCTTGTGGAAGGCTGGTATATCCACTTTGAGGGCATCCCCCTCAATCAAATCAAGGTCTGGAAAGCGTTCTCTCAGGAAGGAGCAGAGCCTCCTGTCCTTTTCAATTGCAACTACTTCGGATGACCTCTCAAGGAGGGGAGCCGTGAGAATACCAAGTCCAGGTCCCACTTCGAGGACAGTATCCCTCTCAAGCGGCTCTGCAAGTGATACTTGGCGGGAAGCGATATCGTCGTCGATGAGGAAATGCTGGCCGAACCTCTTCGAGGCTCTAATTCCCAGCTTCTTGAGCGTTGATTTGATTTCACGCGGGTCCACTGTTCTCCTTATGGAGCAGCTGCGTATGATATTTTCGCAATCTCTGAAGGTGTTTTTCGTCCGACGGAACGTTGAAAACCGATCATGGCATGATGGAACAAAAGTACAGGTTGAGTCTCTTTTACGAATGACAGAATCTTGTCTGGGAGATGATTCGATAACCCACGAAAGTATTATAATCCATCATTTCGTTGTCGCCCCGATAGGATGGGATTGCTCTCTGGGATAAGATTCGGCATAGGGTGCGTTTGCGGGACAATTATCGGCATTGTAATCATCGTCCTGCTGTTGCTCCTATTCCTGAAGATAATCACATTTCCCTTTGGCTGATAGTATGGCTATCAAACTGATATGTCATTCTCGACCTGAAAGGAGCTTTAGCTTTCGAGGAAGAAAGCTCCCCATATGCTCGCGCTGCATAGGTTTCTACTCCTTCATTGTCCTTGGTGTGATTGTTCCCTTTCTGTTCTCACCTTTGCGTGCCCTCTCCTATTCACTTCTCTTCCTAGTATCGATATTTGCCATTGGACCGATGGCTCTGGATGGGATAACTCAACTTCTCGGTTGGCGGGAGAGCAACAATCTCCTGAGGTTCCTCACAGGGAGTCTGGCGGGAGCGATTATTGGAATTGACATAGCTCTCCTCTTCCTTGACGCCATTTTTTAAATAGGAGGCTGGAACTGCACTGCACCATGCCACCGAGACGTGGGAAGGAACCCGAAAAATGCGAGATCTCAGATTGCAACGATGAAGCCGTTCGCTCTATTCCTGCTGGAAAGCTCAAAGGAGCTCTTTCAGATGTATCTTTCGAGAAGGAGAGGGGAAGAGTCCACATCTGCAAAAGCCACTACAAGAAGTACAAGAAGGCGACGAAGGAAAATAGGAAGCTCGAAAGGTTAGGCTGGTGATCGGCCACCAGCAAGTGTAGGGTTCGGTTAGACTGTGAAACCTCAAACGATCCAGTTTTTTTCCAATATGGCGGTTTTCACCTCTCTCATCTTCATTCCAATCTATGCAGATGAGCTAGGGGCGACGGACTTTGAGGTGGGCCTAATTGTAGGAGGCTATTCGCTCGCTTTATTCGTTTCATCCTACGTCTTCGGAAGAGAAGCGGACATAAAGGGCAGGAAAAGGATACTTCAGCTTGGTTTGGTCCTCTCGGGATTTTCGGCTCTCACTCAGATAATTACGCCCGAATGGTATATTCTCGGACTCAGCCGGGTCTTCGTCGGGTTTTGTGCTGGAATATACCCTTCCGCCCTTCTCGCTTATGCTTATGAGACTGGCAGACCGCTTGGCAAGCTCGCCTCCCTCGGTTCCCTGGGCTGGGGAATCGGTTCTGTACTCGCAGGAGCAATCGGGGCATTCTCACTCATATTCGCCTTTTCCTCTATCCTCTTCTTCGTTTGCTTCGCCTTATCTCTCACACTCCCATCAGTGAGGGAGGTGAAGCTCTCGATTCCCTTCTTTCCCATCGCTCTGATAAGAAAGAATGCATCTGTCTATCTTTCTGTTCTTCTCCGTCACTCCGGAGCAAACATGATTTGGGTCATATTTCCACTGTTTCTCGCGAGCCTGGGCATTGGCAAGCTTCTCATCGGAGTTCTCTATCTCGTAAATGCTGGAACCCAGTTTCTTGTGATGCGCTCCATAGACAAGTTCAACAGCGTCAAGCTTGTTCTGGCGGGGCTGGTTTTCTCTGCGATTACGTTCATTTCCTTCACATTCGCCAACAATTTCTTGGAGGTGTTTCCGACTCAACTGTTGCTGGGCTTCAGCTTTGCCCTCCTATATGTTGGCTCTCTCAGGTTCCTGATGGAAAGGAATGTCGAAAGGGCGACATCCACGGGAATGCTTGGATCCGTGATGAGCATATCTGCGATTATAGGACCATTTTTTGGCGGGTTGATTTCCATGTCGTTTGGCTATGAGGCGACGATGTACGCCGCCAGTATAATGACGATGATCGGCACAGTAACCTTCCTTCCAGGTCTGCGCCAGAGAATCAACCAACCAAAAGGTCCTTCAAGCCAGTCTTAGGATTGAGTCTTCTTTCAAGATTCATTTCGGAAAGCTTTGAAAGAACTATTTCTGCCACAACCGCAGCATCTGCCTCTATGAGACAGCCGCCGACAATATCATAGTTTTCGCCAGAAAGCACGTAATGAAGATGAATCGTAGTTGTCTCGCCTGTGGTTATGCTTCCGTGAAGGGCAAGTAACTCACATTTCTGATAGAAGGACTTTGACCTGTGTTCTTTCCTGTCGAAATATCCAATTTGGCGTCAAGAGAAGGCATCTTTTTGGTTACACTCATAACCAAAATTGGCGGGAACAACTGACAAGAGCCAGTACATTCACTCACCCCTCGCCTGGAGGTTTATATTTGGTTATACGTATTGCCAAAACTGTGTGAGGGGAATGGAAGGACAGACAATCCATGGAAGGAAAGCGATGGTAAACATGGGCTTCGAGGAAGTGACGATAGTATCCTTCGACATACCTCGCGAGGACAAATCCCATAGAAGCATCATTCAGAGATATCTGCATGGTCGGGTCGAGACAAGAAATGTGAATGGAGAAGAGAAGACATACAGATATTCAGGCCTCCTAGATGAGGGAGGAATCAGACTTGGACAATCTGTGTATCTACTTCCTCCAGATCTGGCATCCAGATTGATTCTGAAGTTGAGAGAGTTGAG
>JBHIFI010000111.1:0-3595 GCA_046761005.1 Thermoplasmata archaeon | reverse complement strand
CGTTGATCGTAGGGTAGCGAAGTTATACACAACCAAAATGTCTTCTTCCATTATCATTTGCGACGGAAGTTGGGCTTACTATTCTGAGACTAGAAGTGGACTATCGACAACAGAGACTCGAACACGCCAATGACGACATAATCGAGGGCTCGAATGTCATGCAATATCTACTACCCAATTGGCGTCCGCCTCCACCCTTACCCAATATCCATATCCTGCCTGAAGCACTACTGCATCTCCAAGGACTCTTAGAAGGTACGGAGGCAGGGAATCGAATCCCTCCACCTTTGTAGAACCCACCTCTGCCTTCAAGTCGGAGACAGTGTAGGTCACATTGAGGGAAGGGAATCCCACAAGATTCCATCCGCTATACAGCTGAATACTTGTATTCGCAGGAACTATTCCCGCCACGGTGAGATTCGAAATCTCAGTTACGTTCACCCATAATCCCATTGTATGATTCACGCTCAACAGACCCCTCCTGTAGCCCTTGGAGGTCATGTGCCACTTCCATTCCTGAGAGGAGGAATCGTAATACCAGGCCTTGTCGTACTTGACTGTCTGAAGGATCATCTCTGTCGATCCATTCGATTGGATGAGCGGGACGGATATGAGATTTGGTCCTCCTAGTAATGGGCGGGTGAACTTTCCCGCTTGATTCGAGGAGCATGAGGAGTTGTTGGCTGCATTCACCGCACACACGCAATAGAAGTAGTTGATGGTATCACCCTCTCCAGCATTTTCGTCCACGTATTCCGATGTGCCATTGGGAACTGAGTCGTGCAATTGATATGTTGAGATATTCGAGGAGTAGTTCTCTCCTCTGTATATGTCGTATCTCGCGACGCTATTCCTTCCTCCGGAATCGTCAGGTGACAACTTCCAGTTGAGGGTCACGTTCTCGAATCTGCTTCCAGAAAGATACGCACTCAAATCCGTAGGTGGCGAGGGAGCAGATGGAGGAAGAACCTCAATGGATGCACATGCTTGATTATTGCTCTCATTCATCTCTCTTATAGTGTCATCAGGATCCGCGAATACGCAGATATCGTGACTTCCTATTCCACTAGCTGTCCATTTGACCTTCACCCACTCCTTCCATCCTCCTCTAGGAAGGAAGGTTATCTGCTTGTCCCCATCTATTTGAATTCCCGTTTGAGGATCGCCATCGAAGAATCTCACTATCACATTGCTCGCATTCTCCGTGCCTATGTTGTGCACAGCCGCATTTATTTCCAGAGATTCTCCCTCCTCTATTGGGCTAGAGGGATCGAAGACTATGTCATCCTCGTACACGGCTATATCAGGTATTTGAGGGGTGTAATTGACGAGAGGATAGTAATCGAATGTAGTGTCGTATATGGGATAGGGAGTGTCTCCTATCCCATCGCTTCCTGGAATGTTTTGAAATGGTCCCTTGTATTGATCGTCTCCATCGTAGTTGGACCAATAGTTTCCTCCTATGGGATAGCTTTGGTTCCAGTGGCTTAGTCCGTTGTCATCTATTCCCTGGGAGGCGCCAATCAAGTGATTGCCTGTGAAGGTATTGTTCCAGACCCTACACCCCCGGCACTCCAAAAAGATTGCGTACATGCTGCTCCTCTCAATCCAATTCCCATAGATATCGTTGTTCTCGGAAAGACCTACTGACCCTATAAATGTGAGTTGAATGCCAATAAGGCCATCCAAGAGAACGTTTTCTCGTATCGTTGTATTAGTTGCATTCCCGACGATTCCCCCTGTTCCTTCAAAGTAGTTGTTTTCTACGAGGTGCCTGTCTCCGGATAAGCCGACACCGCCAATACCGAGAAAGCGATTGCCACGAATAGTATTGATACTCGAAAGACCATCTAGTTGGATGGCTCCACCTGAATCCACAAACGTGTTCGACTCTATCAGATTGTTGTCCCCATCGGCATATATCCCACTTTTCCCCTCGAAGTGGTTTCCCGTTATGATGTTGTTATCCGATCGTATTTTGACAGCTGTGTAACCGCCAAGTAGTGTCGAATTCCTCAGTTCCAGATGACCGTGTCCTCTCACATGTATGCTTTCCCAATAAGGTCCTGTTGGCATGAAGACTACTCTCTTGTTAGGTTTCCCCAAGGATCTCAGTGTTCCATTCACGAACATCTCATAGCGTCCTTCGAAGAGTACTTCGACACCAGCCTCTATTGTCAAAGTCGCCCCGCTCTCTACGACTATATTCCCGACAACGGTGTAGGGACTCCCTTCCAAGGTCCAATTCGTATCGGTTGATATTATTCCGCTTACGGTAGTTCCAGCGGTTGAGTTCTCAAATTCCAAAAAGGAAGAACCTAGGATGAATATGGTGAAAATGAACCAGACTAATAAGTTTCTCCCAAGGCTGTTCATATTCTCCCTCACCTTATTATCAATGATGCCAGGACTATTAATCTCTTTCGCGTGATTCTTGAGCTGTTAGGGAAATGACGTCATATCCTGTGTGGACCAAACGGACAGCTCTCTCCAAAGGGCGAATCTTCAGATCCCAAAGGAAGCCTGAGTAACCCGTCACCGAGATCCTTTTCAGGGATGGCATTCCAGGACCTGCAGGAATTCCCTGCGGTCCCTGGGAACACTCTGAGTGACTCCTGCTCTCTTTCGGCTGCAATTCACTCCTCCTCCTTGGGAATAAGCCTAGTCATCTCAATTTGGGAACTTCCCAAGGAATCCTGATGCTTGAGTACGTTCAAAGTCCAATTGTCTGAGTTTGAAGACAAGACTCGCTTCTTCATATCAAATAAGAGTTACTGTCCAGTTGTGCCAGTCTTCATCGAAATCTTGGTACTCGCCGATAAGGGTAACGTTGACGTATTCGTATATGTACATCGCAGTGTTTTCGTATACCTGGAAGGATACTTCCAGGTATGTTGTTCCCGAGTCATTTCGATCGCGCGTAACCACGGTCTCATCATCATACTCCGTGTTGGATTGATAGGTAACAGTCACATTGTAGTAGTGGGTTGCTCGGTTGGCCCATGCGCCGTAAATCCTATAATCTGTGAAGGTGCAGGTGACGTTGACAATCACGTTATCGTCTGGGTCCACGTCGAGGCTGTGATTTTCGGGACCGTCTGCGTCTGCTTCTACGTAGTCCACATGGACATATGTATCCTCGGTGCCTCTTTCCGTGTAATCCGTTGCTTCCACGCACGGAAAAACAGAGATGCACAGGGTCGCGAGTATAAGTGCAAAGAAAGATACTCTCCCTTTCTTTTGGTCCATCATATTCCTCTCCTCCTTTCTTTGGGTACTTGCTAGGCGCCCCTCCTCGGCGCTGGAGAGCGGAAGATGAGCACTCACCCAAGGGGTCAACTCTCTTCCCGATGCTCTTCCACTTTTCTTCTCGCACATCTCATATATAGACTTTCAGTTTTCTCGTCTCGGGAAAACTGGGACTAATTCGAGATTCCCGATTTCCAGAGTTCTGTGGACCAGGGCCGTGCAAGAATCGCTGAGAGAGCCGGGACATGTCAGACTGGAATCTGAACCGATACCCCCAGAATTGTCCATGTTCATTATCATTTGCGACGGAAGTTGGGCTTACTATTCTGAGACTAGAAGTGGACTA
>JBHIFI010000110.1:0-3608 GCA_046761005.1 Thermoplasmata archaeon | reverse complement strand
ATGGTGCCTCATCTTCTAAATCTTACTGCCTTCCGAAACGCAAAACATCAGTCAAGCTAGATGAAATCAACGAGGGCTTCGCGCTCCTGGAGGGGGGAGACCCGAGTCTGATATAGGCGATAGCGATTCCATGACTGCTATCCAGCTCTTTCTGGTCGTAGCCTATCCAGTCAACCTCCACTGGGTCAACCATCCCAAAGACAACCCGGTTATGCACGAGGAACCACTGCCTCTGAAGGTCCAGGCCCGACTACGGAGCAGGTTCATCCTCTCTGAAAATCAGGTACTTGCTCCACAGGAAGTTGTTGGAGAGAGCCACTAGAATCGCGAAGAGCTGTGCAACAAGATACCAAAGGTGGATCCACTCCACAAGCGCATAGAGGACCAAGAGGTTCATTCCCAAACCGAGAGCGCTGACTGCCAGAAAGCCTCCGTACTGACCCGCTTTCACCTTCGGTTTGGATGTCCCCCCGCCAAACGTCCAGTATCTGTTCAGCAGATAATTGTGCGTGGCCGCTACGAGAAAGGCGAGAACGGCTCCAATCATGTACCACAGAGCGAATACCTCGACGGAGATGATAAGTACCGCCATGTTGACCAGGACACCAAGAGCTCCGACGGTTGAGAACATCGCGAACTGCATGCCGACGCCTTTTCTGAAGAGATACAGGTTCAGGATGTGGAGCAGATAGTCTGCATACTCCAGTCCTCCGAGCTTGCTTTTCCCTGCCTTCCTGTCAACGAAGGTGATGGGCACTTCCGCCAGGCTGTCGTAGTTGCCCTTAATGAGTATCTCGAGCCCAATCTTGAATCCTCTCGGGTCAAGCTTGACGCCCTCAATGACGCTTCGCTTCATGAAGAAGAGACCAGACATCGGATCGGTGGCGTTCGTCAAGGGCTTTGAGAGCACCTCAGCGCCCTTGGATATGATTCTTCGCGAGAGTGGCCAGTTCTCGATTCGTCCGCCTTCTACAAACCTGCTCCCAAGAACAATATCGGCTTCTCCTTTTGCTATGGGTTCCACCAGATCGGGTATTGATTCCGGCGGATGGCTCATATCCGCGTCCATGACTCCGAGTATGTCCCCGCTCGCGACCTCGAACCCTCTGAGGACTGCCGAGGAAAGACCTCTTTCTCCTTTCCTTATGACCACCTTCACGTCGTTGGCTGAGGCGAGTTCCTGAGCTTTGATGCCCGTGTTGTCGGGTGAGTCATCATCAACAACCACGACTTCCCCGCGAATCCCACTCGCTTCAAGAGCCCGAAAGACTCTCTCAATGAGTTCCTGGATATTTTCCCTCTCGTTGTACGTGGGAACGATTATTGAGACCTTTTCCGAGAACTCCATCGCAGTCATCTTGTAGCCGCCCTTGGTCGCATGCTCAAACCATGAAGTAGATATATAGGTCGCCCTTCACGTGTTGCTTTCCGACGTGGCTTCCGTGAACCAACTCGTAGGTGGGCGTCGTGTCAAATCTGGGCTGATGCTCTAGGTCCACCACCAAGTCCACGCTCGAATTCTCAAGTTCACTATACTGCGCGGTGGAGAAGAAGTCCAGATCTTCCACAATGAGATTGTCCAAGTTAGATCCCTGCAAGTAGTAAGTCAGAATGGCGCCATACCAACTGTAGACGACAACCGTCCTAGTGGAGTTCGCAACGACATGCTCCTGGACGATTCGGGCAGCGATGTCATAGCCACTGTCATTACCTATGTCCGGTTCCTGCATCGTTGTGTAGATTGGCGAAAAGGGGACTAGGATGATGAAAACCATCAATCCCACGGACACCAACCGATTCGTCCTTGATAGGATGGCCCCAGCTTTCCGAAGAGAGATCTTCACGAGCAAAGTATCCACAGCGCTCCAAATCAGCATCATTGCGGAGAGCGCGAGGATAGGAAGTATTGGAATCAGGTATCGCGGGAACTTCACTGAAAGGAGGCTCAGACCCACAAATGGCACTAGTCCAGCCACCAAGATGCCCCTTTTTTGCCAGTCGGGCGTTCTCCTTCCAAAGCAATCGTAAAGACCATGTAGCAGAGCGATCAGGCCAAGGACGTAGAGCCAACCTCCATACTCCCAAAGCCAGTAGACGTAGGTCCAGATGGGCGGAATGTCGTAGACCGCGCCAGCGACGATGATTCTGTGCCCGGTGACCAATTGGGAACTGTACCCTCCGGCGGCATCGAGATATGAGATCACCTCTCCGATTCTCATCAGGACTGGGATGTAAGCCAGCATAGCGACTATGCCAAATCCAAGCAAGAAAAAGCCGACTCTGGCAAGCATCGAAGGACTATTCTCTTCTCCTTCGGGGCGGGGGTCTCTTCTCCATTTCCATAGCAGCACCAAGCAGACGGCCGCAACGAACAGTAGGCCGTAGTATTTGCAGAGAAACGCGGAAGAAGAAGCGACCCCGAGTCCGAGAAGGTAGATCTTCTCTTGCTTTGCCGACAATGTGTCGTACTCCCGAAAATACGAAAGCATGAGGAAGAGAAGCAACACGACGAAGAAAGCGAGATATACATCAAGCATCGCCATAACTGCGTGCGAGGAGTAAAGGTGTGTCAGGACGAGAGCCAAAGACGCGAAGAAACCGACCTTCCTGTTGTCCAGAAGAACACCAATCTTGTATGTTAAGTAGACTGCGGCCAACGCGAAGAAAGGAGTCACGATTCTCCAGCCAAGCGATGATCTGCCGAACACCAGATATCCGAGGCTGATGAAGATCTTCGCAAGGGGGGGATGTTCTAGGTTGGCGACAGGACCACCATACATCAGGAAGCTCGCACCCTCCGCGTATGCGACCTCGTCCACTCCCAAGGCTCCGTTGAGACTGAGGAAGAACCAGATTCCAGAGACCGCCATCAGAACATGGATCTCAATCTCCTGCCAGATTCTCTGTCGGCTTAGGAAACGAGGGACTTTCACAGCCCGAGTAAGAAGACACACAGATATCGTTTTTTCGCTCTTGGGAATTGCAGTTGTAGCTCGCCTAAGGGTCGGGGAGGGGAAGCTCGACCTTCGCACTTTCCGTCGATTGTGTCTTTCTGTGCTCTGTTGGTTATGTCTGGGGAGCTAACGAAATTTGCGGTGCAGCTTTGTTAAGGAATGAGACCTTCGGAGCAAAAAGATATTATATTACAAATGGATAACACTTCCACTTCTTCATCTAACGTTGGGGGATGGATCTGAAGGGTCTCAAACCGCTTGAGAAACCCACTGGGACATTGACAATCCTTCTGCACCTTGCCAGGAAAAAAGAGACAACAATATCCGTCCTGATTCGGGAAGTGGGAATGAACCAAAGAACTGCGTATTCGGCACTCCGAAAACTGCTCTCTCTGAATCTGATACTCGTCGAGGTGGAATCAAGTTTCCCAAGAACGCGGAAGGTCTACTGGCTTACGGACCGTGGTGCATCTCTAGCCACGCTCCTGAAAGCAGCCGATGCGATAATGAAGGAGCCGCCAGCGACCGCGATCCTAGGCGACGTCGAAGCTTTTATCAACTAAGAAATCCTTAGTTAGTTCATGGAGTCGTATGTCGGGAAGGTGACGGTCGCAGGTCAAGTGACTCTTCCGAAGAAGCTGAGAGACCACCTCG
>JBHIFI010000109.1:0-3841 GCA_046761005.1 Thermoplasmata archaeon | reverse complement strand
AATGTTCCGCTAGAAAATCAAGTCCAGATATAAAGGTTTATGGCCATTATGCTTACGCCGCTCTAATACCCAGCAATCTGGACCTCACTATCTTGTATCCCTCAATGATGAAGAACACACTACTGCTTACGAGTAGAATCGTGATCCATTCCGAGATCCCGAGTATGCTCGTATCGAATATGGGTTGAAGAGGAGGAAGGTAGACTACGAGAAGCTGCAGTAGCACTGACAGAAGGACTGCGACAATCAGCTTTGGATTCGAGAGAAAGCCAACCCGATGGAGGGGAAGTCTCGGTGACCTCACAGAAAAAACGAAAAAGAGCTGGAACATCACCAAGGTGGTAAAGGCGACTGTTCTCGCCCTGACAGTGTCAGGATTCCAGAGCATTTGGAGAGAGAATATTCCAAGGGTGCCAAAAAGCATAATCACTCCGACAGCCACTATCAAATAGAACATCTCGCGATTGATTGGACTCTCCTTCGGATCTCTCGGCTTCCTCTCCATTATGTCTGCAGGAATGGGGTCAATGCCAAGAGCGAGAGCGGGAAGTCCATCCGTTACGAGGTTGATCCAGAGGATCTGTATGGGAATCAGGAAGGGAAGTAGATCGGGGTCTGCGAACACTAGAGTTGCAGCAAACATAACGAGAACCTCGCCCATGTTCGCCGAGAGAAGGTAAGCGACGAATTTCCTTATGTTATCGTAGATTCCTCTGCCCTCTTCAGTAGCCTTCACTATTGATGCAAAATTGTCATCAGTGAGCACCATATCGGCGGACTCCTTTGCGACATCCGTTCCAGTGATTCCCATGGCGATTCCTATGTCTGCCTTCTTGAGTGCGGGTGCGTCATTCACACCGTCCCCCGTCATAGCAACGACGTGTCCCTTCTTCTTGAGGGCTGAAATGATCCTGATTTTATGTTCGGGGGAAACCCTCGCGTAGACTGCAATCGATTCCACTTTCCTTTCGAGCTCCTCGTCGGATATCTTATCCAGTTCCAGTCCTGTCACCACAAGATAATCATCCTCTATGATTTTCATCTGCTCGGCAACTGCCTCCGCCGTCAACTTGTGATCTCCAGTGATCATGACGACCTTGATTCCAGCCCTCTTGCTCTCAGCTATGGCGTCGATCGCATCTGTTCTTGGCAAGTCCATCATGCCAACCATTCCAAGGAAAACGAAATCCCTCTCAATGGTCTCCTCATCGAATTCTTCGACTTCGGCGGGAAGAGGTCTGTAAGCAAGTGCGAGAACCCTGTAGGCATCAGAAGCCCACTCCTCATTGAGGTTGAGGATACTGGATTTCATCTCTTCTGACATGTCCACAGTCTCGCCTCCAAGAAGCGCTCTTGAGGATATCTCCAGGATTCTCTCGGGGGCGCCCTTCACGTGAGCTACCTTCCCTCCTTCGGATGAATGGACGGTTGTCATGAGCTTCCTTTCAGATGTGAAAGATATCTCTCCGATTCTTGGGTTCTCACTCTTCACCTTCTGAACATCAAGACCTGCCCTCGCACCAGCAACTATTAGGGTTCCTTCCGTAGTGTCTCCCAATATTTTGTACTGCCCACCCTCTTCTTTGAGGGAGGAATCGTTGCAAAGGATTCCTGAGACCAGAAGGGCCCTCAGTCCCGGAATCTTCTTGGGGTCTATTCCCTCTTCCTCTCTGAAGAACTCGCCAATGGGGTCGAACCCTTCGCCAGAAACGGAGAATATCGAGCCATCCGCGAATATCCTCCTGATGTTCATTTCGCCCTTCGTTAGCGTCCCGGTCTTATCCGAGCATATCACCGTCGCGCTTCCCAGCGCTTCGACAGCGGGCAGCTTTCTGATGAGTGCATTCCGTCTTGCCATCCTCTGAAGTCCGAGTGCGAGACTTATCGTCACAACGGCTGGAAGTCCCTCTGGGATTGCAGCTACGGCAAGACTGATGGCCACTAGTAGCATCCCTAGATAGTTCGCATCTCTAAATGATCCGACTAGAAAAATAACGATACAGGCAATCAACACTCCAAGACCTATTTGCTTTCCCATCGTGTCGAGCTTATCTTGAAGGGGTGGCCTTTTCTCTGGCTCGGCCTGAACCATTCCCGCTATGTTTCCAAGCTCCGTCTGCATTCCTGTGGCAACAACTATGGCCAAGCCCCTTCCGCTTTCCACCGTTGTTCCGGTGAAAACCATATTCCTTCTATCACCAAGGTAAACATCGCCACTAATGGGATCTACATCCTTGGATATGGGAACTGATTCTCCAGTCAGGGAGGCCTCATTTACACTGAGATTAGATTGTTCCATCAATCTGCAATCACCCGGAACCTTATCACCAGTTTTTAAGCAGACGACGTCACCTGGAACGAGTTCGCGTGATGGAATGAGACTCACATCACCATCTCGCATGACAGTGGCTCTGGGAGCCGCCATAGCTTTCAGCGCAAGGATAGCCTTCTCCGCCTTGTATTCCTGGACAAATCCAAAAGTGGCATTGAGGATGACTATGATCATGATGACTATGGCATCATAAATCTCCTCCATCCCCTCTTCTTTCAGTATTCCTATGGAGGCGGATATGACAGCCGCTATTATGAGTATGATGACCATGAGATTGACGAATTGGCTCAGGAATATTTTGACAGGTGATGTGCGGGCCCTCTCGACTAACTCATTCGGTCCGTACTTCTCCAGTCTCCTGCTTGCTTCCTCTCTTGAGAGTCCCTCGGGACCTGTCTCTAGCCTCTTGACAGTCTCAGAAAACGATAGGTTCCACCATGCCTCAGACATCTGGGTTCAAAATGCAATCGCCCTATATAAAGAGATTCAGAATGGTTCGTCCGGCTCGCACAGGGTAATTTTGGCGGTTTCCTGAGCACGTGCAAACCTGTCATGTAGTCCGGTTCTCCAATCTTTCGACGTTCGCGCTAGGGAAGATGCTATGCATCCGTCTTGGAACCCAAAAACAGTAAATGCGGCTGCCGGGATTTGAACCCGGGCAATGAGGTTGGGAACCTCAGATCCTAACCAGGCTAGATCACAGCCGCTCAACCCTCCGACATGAACTATTGGAAAACCTTCCGTCTCTACTTGACAGTCTCCAGCTGGCTCATAATGTTCCATATCAGCGTCCGACCGTGGAGAGGTATGTTGGGATCATTTGCAAGCTCGTCAAGTATGAAGATAGCTCCCGCGACTCTAACATCCAGCGCCTCATCTTTGCGGAGAAGTCTCTCCTTGGCCTGTGTTGCCCCTCTTCTGATGTTCCTGGGAACGGAAGTGTCCTCTGCAAGTTGGTCGAGAACTTCCATTATCTGTTTCAATTTCGCTTCCGTGTCCACGGGACCACCTCAACAGGGGCAATAGCTTTCTGAGTTTAATAGTTTTCAATCAGGGGGTAACCTAGCCTGGCCCCCTTCCTTGTATGTGGTGACGACCATGAGTGTTTTAGTCTCCTTTATCCCCTTTATGGGTGCTAGAGAGTCGACGACGAAATCTTTGAGCCCTTTGTAATTACGGAATTTCGCCTTTGCGATTATGTCTGTATCCCCCGTCACGAGAAAGACATCCTCTATGATATCGAATTTCGAGATTTGCATAGCTACCTTGTCCGCCTCCTTTGTATCCACTTTGATAGTTATGACTGCCGCTACCTGGTCCTCACCATAGTAGCTTGATATGTATTCATCCATATCGGAGTCCTTGTTCACCTCACCACCCATCCGAGAATCCACGACGATTTTATTTAATGGTTTCTAGAGAAAAGAAGGACAGGAGTCATGACCTACGGTGACAAGCCCGCGTCCCCCGAACAGGTCGTACGTGCCCCAAATCCTCACCGCTTGAAGT
>JBHIFI010000108.1:0-3967 GCA_046761005.1 Thermoplasmata archaeon | reverse complement strand
CCTCTTCCATCGGCCACTTCCAAGCATGCCAGATGATGAGGATCGTGACGACTAGCATCGCTATGCTTATCAGCACATACCCAGCCACGCCCTTCCCGCTTGCCAGGTGTTCTCCCATGTCAACGATGCCGAAGACCGTGAAGAACGCGCCCAGAACGGCGTTCGTCCAGCGGTTCCACTTCTCCTTCAGGATGAGAGTTAGGAAGGCCATCGTCAACGGGATCAGCCAAAACAGTGCGACGAAGACCGACAACTCCTGAGTGAGCTCCATGCCCTCTATCTCTCCCGCCATGACATCCTCCAGGACGCCGGGCGAGAATAGCATGATTATCACCGCCGCAGACAAGAAGACAGCCAGAATAAGCCACAGCACACAGATTCTGATTCTCCACTCTGTCAGAACACAACCACCGTCTCGGGAAAACCTCTCCTAGTATGTTAATCCTTCGCCGAGGTCAAACGCCGCAGCCAGGTCGGATTCAGCGGTGACGGCCACGGTGTTTGGGGAGTCTCCTCCCCCTTGGGCAGGCATTCAATCCCCGCTCGCCTCGCGGCGCCTCAGCACCCACTCGATGCTGGCTAGCACATCAAGAGGAAGAACCAGAGCGGGAGAAGGACAATCTTCTCCGTTGAAGAGAAGTCGTCCCTCGTGATGACCAGGCCGAGCGGGGAATCGTGTGCCACCATGAACCTCTGCACACCGCGAACGTCGCCGGTCGTGACCGAAGAGCGATACTTCACCTCCACTGGAACAGGCTTCCCGAAGAGTTCCATGATCATGTCCACCTCCGCCACCCTGTCGTTCCAGTAGAAGAGCTCAGGAGGTCCTGACAGCTCCAGACAGTACTTGAGCCTCTTGCAGTGATCGTAGGCCACAGTCTCGGCGATCTTGCCGATTTCCACGGGGTCCTGGAGCGTGGTCTCCCTGAGCGTTCCCGTGATCGCGTTCCTCAGCCCGGAGTTCGTTAGATACACCTTCTTCGGCTTCCTCATCCTCGAGGCCCTGCTCCTCGTGTAGAACTCCGACCGCGACAGTAGGAAGGCGGATTCCAGGTAATCCAGATACCTGTTGAGGGTCTCCTGCCTCAAGCCCAGCGCCCGGGCCATGGTCTCAATGCTCATCCTCCTCGACGACTCATGGGCGATGAGGGAGATCAGCCCCTCCAGCGCTCGTGGGTCCCTTATGTCGAAGAGCCTGATCAGGTCCTTGTAGGTGGTCAGGTCCACGTATGTCCTCAGTGCCCTCGAGCTCTCGGGAAGGGATTCTACGTCTAGCAGTCCTGGGTAGCCGTCCTTCAGCATGTAGTCGTGGAGGTATATCCTTAGCTTCGCTTCATGAGGGGCAAGCGCGTTGAGCTGTTGCCTCGCAACATCTGCGAACACATCGGCATCGTCATTCTCGACGGCGAGCCGCAGGGCCTCCCGCAACTCAGAGTTCGCCTTCCTCAGGACATCGATTTCCTCGTGGTAGCCAATGAGGTCAATGAACTTCAGGGAGAGCATTCTCTGTATCTCGATCCTGCCGACCAGGGATTCCGACCCCCCGCGGAGGATGCTCTGGCTCGAGGAATCGGAAAGGACGAACTTGATGGGGCGTTTGAGGTCGTACCAGCCCTTGAGCACCTCGCTCCAGTCGTCGAGCTTGCAGACCTCGTCCAGGAAGACGAATATCCGGTCCCTCAGCTCACCAACTGGTTCCCGGAGGACCTGGGTAGCGTACGTATCGAGTATATGTGTCAGCGGGGCCTCTGTCAGCAAGTCCAAGTACGGATAGTCGAAGGAGAAGTAGATGATCCGCCTCGGGTCCACCCTTCGCATCAGATCCTGTGCGAGCTGGTGCATGACCGTGGTCTTTCCCACCTGGCGGGGTCCGATGATCGCCAGGATCGCCTCGTGGTCGATCTTCTCCCGAAGCGTGTAGAAATCCCGTCTGCGGAATGGTTTGGACAGGGCCTCGGGAACTGTGCCAGAGCTCCACCAGGGGTTCTGGCCATGCAGTGCCCTTGTGAGGCCCATCTCGTCTCTTAGCGCCATTATACAGTTACAATAGGCATACTAGTATATCATCTTTCCTATTACAATAGAATAAGAATGAACCAGTGGATACTATTACAATAGTATAATCATTCCATTCACGGCCGCTTGTCTCTAAGTGTTTTCGTTTTCGCCTCGATGTGGGATCACTCGTTCCGAAGCACTCGAAAAGGCGACTTGGGAATCTAGGAAGGGAGCACCTCGAATCCGGTTTGCTCCGGACCGGCTACGGGCGCCGCTTCCGGAGTTCCGCCACAATCCTCTTGTCATAGGCCAGGACCTCCGCTCCGAGAGCCACACAGGTCTGGACCACAAAGGCGTCAGCAAGGCTCATCCCCTTCGCTCTGTCGTAGATCTCCTTGACTGCCCTCAACTCGACCTTCTCCGCGACGCTCACGTGGGGGAGCTGGAGAAGGGAATCCAGGGCCTTCTTCCCGGCAATATTGCCGAATTTATAGGCGAGCAGATCAATGGTCTCCACGAGGATCTCGGAAGGAACAGCGATGGGGTCAGGAGCGCTCGCGTCCTTCAATGCCCTCTGGTGAAATCGATCCTCCTCGGAGAAGAGGGCGTACAGGGCGCTGGTGTCGGCGACTCGCATCACGCCTTTCTCTCCTTGATGGCCCTTTGGCGGGCCTGCCCCAAGAGCTCATCGTGTCGCAGAGAATCGTCTGGCATCCCGCCCTTGAATGTAGGAAGTCCCGAGAGGTCCACGGGACCACTTCTCCTCTCCAGCCGCACGAGGGCCTCCGACCCTGGGAGGAGACCTAGCCTCTTCAGGTCGGCCTTCTGGATGCGAAATCCATAGGAGTTCCCCCACCTGAGGACCCGTACCTTGATGATTACCTCGTCTTTCGCCATGTATAACTGCATCGTTATACGAGTATAAATCACTTGCCGCATGGGAGGCTGTGTGGCATAACCTATTCAATCTGTACACTGACTAATTCTGTCCCACAGCCAGTGGCATCGAAGGCTTTGAGTAACAAGGAGTTATAGTACACAACAAGAGATAATGGGTGGTCACAATGGTGAAGGCTATGATAAACCTGACTGAGTATGAAAACAGGGTGCTGAACATCATAAAGGCCAAGTTTGGTTTTAAGAATAAATCCGAAGCGATTAAGTTGATGATACATACGTACGAGAGTGAGTTCCTAGAGCCCGAGCTGAGGCCAGAGTTCATTGAGAAGATGGAAACGAGGGAGAAAGAACCAATCGTGCGGGTGAAGGATTTCAGGAAGCATTTTGGATTGAAAGAGGATGTATGACTACGCCCTGAGAAAGACGGTAGAAAAGATCTTCTTCGAACTTGGCAAAAAGAATCCCAAACAACTGGAAATAATATATGATAGGGTTGAGGAAATTAGGCGGGGTCCACATCGCCACAAAAATCTGAGGAGCCCACTGCAGCATTTGAAACGTGTGCATATAGACAAGAGCTTTGTATTGGTGTTTTCCGTGGACGTCTCTAAGAAACTGGTAATAATCGAAGATTATGACCACCATGATAAGATCTACGAACGGCGATAGCAGTGCACATTGGTCCTCCTCCTTGAGCTTGTTTTTGCGAGACATATGGCGTCTCACAAGGACGCGTCCGGAAATGAGAAGGACTACGACCTGCAGGCCTCCCTGACGATCATTTGCCTTTCTTACCAGTCATTCCCTCTCATCTCAAACTCCCCAGCGGGAGGAACATCCCCAACAAGTTGCCGCAAAAGCTCCATTTTCTCCATCTTTTCCATCGATATGGAGTCCATTTCGCCATCTATGACCTCAGTGAAGAGCTGCTTCTTCCTATAGATGACATCGCGAACCCTCTCCTCTATGGTGCCCTCTGAGAGAAGATTGACCACATTCACCACGCCTTTCTGCCCCATCCTGTGAACACGAGCTATCCTCTGGTCCAGTCTCGCTGGATTCCAGGGAA
>JBHIFI010000107.1:0-4028 GCA_046761005.1 Thermoplasmata archaeon | reverse complement strand
GAGTTGGATGGGAAATATCCTGCAAGTTTTATTAGACTATCGATTCTACATCACCCAGCTGCACGCGAAACAGTTATTTAACGAGGGGAATTATGAGCTTGAGAAACTTGATAGAAATCGATGGAAGTCATGGCGAAGGAGGAGGGCAGATTCTGAGGATGGCGGTGGCCTTTTCCGCGCTAACAGGGAAGGACGTGAGGATATTCAACATAAGAGCCAACAGACCGAAACCGGGATTGGCGAACCAGCACATCACCTCCATCAGGAGCGTTGCAGAGCTATCCATCGCGAAAGTGGAGAATCTGCACAGGGGAGCCATGGAGATTCGCTTTTTTCCCGGCGAGCTTTCTGGCGGGAACTTCCGTTTTGATATTGGCACTGCCGGAAGCGTAACTCTCGTTCTTCAGGCTTGTCTTCTTCCCGCTCTTTCATCTGGCCGTAGGTGTCGCATCAGCGTGAGGGGCGGTACTGATGTGAAATGGTCGCCTCCCTGGGACTACTTCGAGCATGTTTTCCTGCGCGTCCTTAGAGGGCTCGGTGGAGAGGTTAATGCAGAGGCGGTGAGAAGAGGCTATTACCCCCGAGGGGGCGGGAGGATTCAGGTGACTGTGAACCCCCTTGAACAATTAAGCGGGATGAAACTGATCGACCTCCCGCCTGTGGAGAGGATTGATGGATTCGTGCATGTTGGAAATCTGCCCGAGCATATACTTCGCAGGATGGAAGGGGTTCTGAGCGGTCTGAAGAGCATTGCCGAGACCACGGTCCGGACGGAGAGGTTAGGGAATGACAGAGCAACTGGTCAGGGCGGTGCTGTCGTTCTGAGAGCGTTGGCGGGAGATGTGATTCTAGGATCCGATGCTCTTGCCGAAAGAGGTGTTAAGGCGGAGAAGGTGGCTCAAGACGCGATCGATGGCCTCCTCTCGGAGACGGATTCAGGTGTGACCACTGACGTGCATCTTTCCGATCAAATCCTTCCCTATCTGGCGATCGCAAAGAACCCCTCGACTATTCTAGTGAGAAAATTAAGTGGTCATGCGAGGACGCATATGTGGCTGCTCCAGAAGTTTCTCGATGTCTCTTTCCGGACGACTCAAGTCGACAAGAAATGGAGAATAGAGGTTCAGCCTAGCCGTACATGGAGGGCCTAACAGGAGTCGGAGGTCTCTTGGCCGTGGCCGTTTGCTTGTGTATGCTCTTCAGTTGGAGCTCGATTCTCTCCGCCTCTTCATACAGGGGTTGTGCGTCAAGCTCCGTGTGTAAGAGAATCCTGTCGATGGTCTCTATTACTCTCGCGGCCGCTCGAGCATCTGGATAGTCAGGATGGGCTTCGCTGAGCAGACTTATGACATTGAATTCTCGCTTTTTCCCCTCATTTAGAAGGACACCAGCCACACCCGTGATGACACCCTCCTCGAAGATGGTTATGCTGTTTTCGTTGAGGACGCTGCTAGCCTTTTCCGTGCTTCCTATTCCGTAGACCTGTATCTCAGAGCGGTCCTCGACGCCTGTATCTCTGTCCACTATGAGCCCTTCGGGGCACAGCAAAAGATCGCATTTCTGATCCTCAGCCCAATCGATGACAGCAGCCGCGATTACCTTTATCAGGTTGGGTGGCGGCTGGAACTCGGATATAAAAACCACGACCTTGTCCTCGTTCCTGGATCCTGCATAAATACGGACAGGATTCATTGGTTCTCCGTCCCTTATCAGGGAGACTGTAGGGAAATAGATGGAATCCATTATTGCTACTTGCTCAAGACTGAGTGCATTTATGATATAGTTTGCAACGATTGAGCTGACAAGACCGACGCTCGGGAATCCGTCTATGACTGTGGCTCCCTTCAGGTCCATCCTCCTCAGTTCGTATATGTGGATATTCTCCATATTCAGCATCGCATCAATCTGGGAACGTCTATTTAAGTGTCACCATCCAAAAAGCGTTAAATGAAAAGATTATATCACACTGTGTGAAGCCGCGAATCATAGTGAACTGTGCCATGTCCGCCGATGGGAAGATAGCTCTCCCCACGAGAGAGCAGACGAGGATTTCAAGCGACGAGGACATGAGCCGCGTTCATCAACTGAGGAACTCTGTGGATGTGATTATTGTTGGTGTGGGAACCGTACTTGCGGACAATCCGAGCCTACTAGTGAATCCCAAATATGTCTCAGAGGCCAAGAATCCTGTTAGGCTAGTCCTTGACTCGAACGGTCGAAGCCCTGAAGACGCCGCTGTTTTCGATGGAAAAGCTAGGACAATAGTTGCGACGTGCGAGAAATGCTCCCGAAACTTTCGCGGGGCTGAGACGATCAGGTGCGGAAGAGAGAGGATCGACCTTAAGAAGCTCATGTTTGTTCTTGGCGAGAGAGGATATTCAAATGCGCTAGTGGAGGGCGGCGGAGAGATCATATGGTCCTTCTTCAAAGAAGGCCTCGTTGATGAGTTCAAGGTTTTCGTGGGAAGCATGATAATTGGCGGGAAGGATTCTCCAACTCCCGCGGATGGCGAGGGATTTTCCTCTCTCGAGAAAGCAGTCAAATTGGAGCTGGTCAACCTTACTAGGCTGGGAGAGGGTATGGTTCTCGAATATGTGGTGAAAAGGTGAAGCTACTCTGCGATCACATGCTTGGAACCTTGGCAAAATGGTTGAGGTTTCTCGGCGTCGACACCAAGTTCGTAGGGCCGGTGAGCGACAAGGAGCTGAAAAAGATCGCAACTTCTGAGGGCCGTGTGATTCTGACGAGGGACAGAGAACTAAGCCAGAGCAAGGATGTGGACGCAGTATATGTGGACAGGGGGGACATTGACCATCAGCTGTTGCAGGTCTTCAGCGTTCTTGAGTTGAAGGTTGAGGAGCCCATGTCAAGATGCTCCGTGTGCAACGGTCTGGTAGAGGAGATTAGGCGGGAGCAGGCAGAGGGTAATGTGCCTGAGGACGTGCTTTCTAACCAGAGTGTGTTCTGGCGTTGCAAGAAATGCGGAAAGTACTACTGGCAGGGGAGTCACTGGCGCGGGATTCTCAAGAGGATAGAGAGAATAAAGAATCATATTTCGTAGTAGTCCTCTCTTATTATCTTTCCAGTGTTGGCGTTAACTATTATGGCACCAAGAGTACCCTCGACACACCAGACAGGAAGATACATCAGGCCCCTGCCATTAAGAAGGATGTCCTTCTCCTCGGGGCTCTCAACTCTCTTCTCGACTATTGTTGCGTGCTCTGCCTCGTAGATTCTCTCAATCTCCTCGGTCCCAAGTTCGCGAGCCGCTATTTTTGCCCTTTCAAAAGCGATTTCCTCATCGATTTTCGGCTCCAGCCTTTCGTGCGTCGTGCTCACCTCTTCGACGGTTTCGAAATCTGGCCCCCAGGTCTCCCATTGGGACGTTAGGGCATTGATAGCAACGCAACCCTCCACCACTCTGTCAGTTTCTCCAGGCACCTTCAACACGCATTTGAAGTCGTAAACGAAGTGAGGAACAAGCTGGAGCATGTAGTTGAATCCTCTTACTGTCCTTTTTCCAATCTCTCTTATATCATCATTCGTCATAACTGGCTCGACAATGCCTTCCGTGACTCCCTTCTCTTCTTTTTCCAGATCTTTGGGCAGATCAAGCACTTCAAAAAGCCCACCCTTTATGCGGTCCTCTACCTCGTCCAAACTCCAAAGCGAGACCTTCATCTGAAGAGCAGCTTTCTGCTCTTTACTGGTAAACTCATACGTGGGAATGGCAACCTTGAACCAAGGTTCTTTCTGGACCTCTCCCAGGAAGGCGTCAAGCTCCCCCTCCGAAATTATTCCTACGAAAACTGACTTACCCTCTTTCTCCGCTCGAATCCCATTTTTTTCAAGCCTAACCGAGAAACCTTGAGATCTGAAGATTTGAGCAACGATATTCTCCAGCATTTCAAAGAGGCATCGTTTGAGGAGATAAAAGGTTAATCCGATTTCTGTTGAGAAAGGGTAAGGAGCAAACTTCTGTGAGAAATCCATTCAGCAGGCCGAGGAATCTTTCGGTTACACCTCAT
>JBHIFI010000106.1:0-4128 GCA_046761005.1 Thermoplasmata archaeon | reverse complement strand
AAAGAGGACGAGGGAAAGGAAGAACATGACCGTAGACCCTCCATTCTACATCACCGTGCAGCTGGTGAGCAAAGTTCTTATCGTTGGGAACCTTTCGCGGGAATGGCGACAGTGATGACTGTAACTATTCACAAAACTGCTGAGGTTTCCACCCAGGCTGAAATAGGAGATGGCACAATCATATGGAACGAGGTACAGGTGAGGGAGGGAGCGAGAATAGGAAGGAACTGCGGGATAGGAAAATGCGCCTATATAGGGAAGAATGTCGCAATCGGCGATGGTTGCAAGATACAGAACAGGGCAACTATCTATCAGGGCGTGACGCTGGGCAACTATGTCTTCGTTGGTCCTCATGTCACCTTCACAAATGACCTCTACCCTCGCGCGGCAACTGAGGATTTTGAGCTGATTTCCACCGAAGTAGAGGACTACGCCTCAGTTGGAGCTGGCTCCGTGGTAATGTGCGGAATAAGGATTGGGAAGTATGCGATGATCGGTGCAGGAAGCGTAGTCACAAAAAGCGTATCGCCGCATGCCTTGGTTTATGGAAATCCTGCGAGGGTCGTTGGACGAGTCTGTGAATGCGGACGTCCTTTGAACGAGGAAAATGTATGTGAAGCTTGCGGGAAGAAAATAGAGGTGGAGGGATGACTCTCTGATTCCAATAGCACGGCCCTTTCTGTCGGAAGATGAGGTGAGGGCAGCTGCTGATGTGCTCAGATCGGGCATTCTCGCCAGGGGTCCAAGAGCAAAGGAGTTCGAGAGTCAATTCGCCGAATACATAGGAAGAAAGCACGCGGTCGCAACATCCTCCGGAACGTCCGCACTGCATATTTCGAACTTAGTCATAGGCATATCCAAGAACTCGGAGGTGATTATTCCCCCGCTCACTTTCTTTGCCACTGCTTCGACCGTCCTTTATTGTGGCGGCCGCCCCGTTTTCGCGGACATCGATCCGGAAACCTACACCCTCGACCCTGCATCCGTAGAAAGAAGGGTAACAGGGGAAACCAGAGCCATCATACCCGTCGATCTTTACGGACAAACTGCGGATTACGACTCCATTCAGAAGATGGCAGAGGAAAACAACCTTGGGATAATCGAGGATGCCTGCCAGGCGCATGGTGCTTCCTACAACGGCAAAATGGCGGGAAGCTTCGGAGACATATCCTGCTTTAGCTTTTACGCAACGAAGAACATGACCACAGGCGAGGGCGGTATGATTCTCACAGACGATAATGAAATTGCTGAGAGGGGGAGACTTCTTAGGGAGCACGGTGAAGAAACGCACTACAATCACGTCCTTCTGGGTTACAACTACCGCATGACGGAGATTTCCGCGGCTCTGGGCCTTGTACAACTCAAAAAGTTAGATGAAATCGTCAGGAGGCGTCAGGAGAACGCGAGGATGCTTACCGAGGAACTCGAGAACGTCAAGGGAATAGATACTCCGATCATCGGAAAGCGCAGGGTCCACTCTTTCTATCAATACATGATCCGAGTAAATGAGGACTTTCCCATGTCCAGGGAAACGCTCATTGAGCGCCTAAAGAGAAAGGGAATCGATTCTCGACCGAGCTATCCCATTCCTCTCTATTTGCAGCCTGTCCTCAAGAGCCTGAGGATTTCGGGTCAGTGCCCGGTGGCAGAGAGTCTGGTCCCTCAGCTTCTCGAGCTGCCCGTTCATCCCTACCTGAAGAAGGACGACATTCAACTCATAGGAAAATCTATCAGGGAATGCCTGAGGTCATGAGAAACCAAGCAAATGTTTTATCTAATGCCATTCCTTGAACGATGTCATGCTCAGAGTGGGAGTCATCGGTGTGGGCTCGATGGGACAGAACCACGCTAGAGTCTTTTCAGAAATAGCGGAACTCGTTGGCGTCGCGGACAAAGACAGCGGGAGGGGAAAGAGAGTCGCTGAGAGGTTCAACACAGAATGGTTCCAGAACTATGAGGACCTCCTGAATCAAGGGATTGATGCGGTGAGTGTGGCCACGCCAACAGCCCTTCATTATCACGTAGCCAAAGATGCGATCGAATCGGGCGTTCACATATTGGTTGAGAAACCCATGTGCTCAACGATAGAGGAGTCGGAGAAAATCGTCGACCTGGCAGAATCCTCAGGACTCACCCTCGCAGTCGGACACATAGAGAGGCACAACCCCGTGGTCAACTTCACAAAGAAAGGCATCAGGGAAGGAAGGTATGGTGACGTGATTACCATATCCGCACGGAGAGTAAGTAGCCTTCCCTCAAGGATTCGTGATGTTGGAGTCATTCTCGACCTGGGAATCCATGACATAGATGTGATGAGGTATCTTCTCGGAAGCGAGGTGGCAAGCGTCTTCGCTAGCGGAGGGAGAATCAGACATGAGAACTTCGAGGACCACGCCAACATAATGCTTTCCTTTGAGAACGGCACAAATGGCTTCGTGGAAGCGAACTGGCTGACACCCATGAAGGTAAGGAGGCTCTCTCTGACATGCTTGGAGAACTTTGTGGAGATTGATTACATCACCCAGTCCATCCAGATATCCTCTTCGACTCTCGGAAGGCTTGATTCCTTCAACCTCTATCAGATTCCCCTGGAATTTGACACTAGAACGATTTCTTTGGAAAAGCGCGAACCGCTAAAGAACGAGCTGAAGGACTTCCTGAATGCCATAGAAAAAAAGAGGAACCCACTCATCAGTGGTAGAGATGGGCTGAAAACCATGCTGGTCGTTATGGCAGCGATCGAATCCCAGAAGACTGGAAAAAGAATAGAGCTCTGACTATTTTCCTATGGCCTTGTAGATGACTCCTATCCTCTGAAGCTCAGACTTGTCGAACATGTTGCGGCCATCAATAACTATGCGTCCCTTCATTTTAGACGTGAGATCCTCGGGCGTGAGGTTGTGATAAGCCTCGTGCTTAGTCACAAAAATGGCCGCATCCGCATCGCGAAGGGCTTCATCCAAATCCTTGGTCAAATTGACTCCCTCGAAGTTGTTCACATATGGATCGTGAACGATAACATCCGATCCACTTTCCCGCAACTTTTCCACGACCGGAAGGGCGGGAGTGTTCCTGGCATCATCTGAATCCTCAATGAACGCGAATCCCATCACGGCAACGCGCGAGCCCTCCAGATTGCTTCCAGACTCTTGGAAGGCCTCCTTTGTGAGCTCAAAGAGATGATGAGGCATCATGTCGTTTATGTCTCTGGCGAGGGAAATGAGGCTTCCCTCTGGGCTCTTCTCCGCCCCGTAGAGAAGAAGCCAGGAATCTTTCGGAAGGCAGTGCCCGCCCACTCCCGATCCGGGCTCATGCATGTGCCTGTCGGGTGACGTATTGACCAACTCTCTCGTTTTGAAAACATCTATTCCGAGTTTTTCGCATATTAGGGCCAGCTCGTTTGCAAATGCTATCTCTACGTCCCTATACGCATTCTCAGTTGTTTTCACGACCTCGGCGGTTAGGGCATCCGTAAGAAGAACCTTCCCCTTTGATATGCGTTCATAAAGGCTTCTCGCCACCTTTCCGCTCTTGGCATCGATTCCCCCAACAATCCTGTCACAGTTAATCAAATTATGAAGAAGCTTTCCGACCTTGAGCCTCTCGGGACAGTGGGCGAGATAGAAATCCTCACCTGCGTTGAGAGCGGACTTCTCCTCAAGAATCGGCTTTACGATTTTTGACATGGTTCCAGGAGCTATCGTGGACTCTATACAAACGAGGGTTCCCCTAGAAAGGTTTTCGCCAACGCTGGAGAGTGCAGCCTTTAGGGACTCGAATCCTGGAATCTTGGACCTCTCGTCAATTGGAGTGTCAACAGAGATGAGAATCGCATCGGCTCCCCTGCATTTTGAAAAGTCGTTCGTGGCCCTGAGCCCATAATTCTTGTACGCTTCCTCAAAAATCTCCTTCAGGCCAGGCTCCTTTCCGACTATCGGGCAAACGCCCTCATTAATCATCTTGATTTTCGACACGTTGATATCTATTCCAATAACCTCAAAGCCTTCCTTGGAGAAACTGCTGGCAACAGGTATGCCCACATAACCTAGTCCGACAACAGCAATCCTCTTCATAATGTTCCGCTAGAAAATCAAGTCCAGATATAAAGGTTTATGGCCATTATGCTTA
>JBHIFI010000105.1:0-4298 GCA_046761005.1 Thermoplasmata archaeon | reverse complement strand
AATGAACTGAGACATTTCACCCGTCAGAATGGTGTTGTCTCCACTCCCATCTACCATTAGTTTCCCGAGTAGAGTCTGTTCTTGACCTCCAGATCTATCTCACACATGCGAAAACTGGAAACGGGCTTTCCTCGGTGTATTCTCTGTCCGAGAAATCCCCGCTGTACAAGAAGGTCCTAAGACCTATATCATCAAGGATTCTCCGGATCTCAGCCAACTCAAAGAGCCCCGTTTGCCCCTCCAGCAGCGTTACTTCCAAATCCTTTCCCTTTTCCTTTATCAGGAAGACTATACAGCCTTCAGCAACCGTGTCATCCGGAATCTTGTCATATTCCAGGTCGAGGAATGCCACTTGAGTATCCCCCTTGGTGTACTGACCTGAACCTGCTATCCTGAATTGATGGAAATTCTCCTTGAGGCGATCCAGATGGAATATCAGAACCCCGTCCTCATTAAGATGTCTCAGAAGACAAGCCAGGGCAGCCTCCAAATCATCATAGGTGAGGAGGTGCTCCAGAACATCAAAGGAGAGGACAACATCGAACTCCCTATTCAGATCGATATCCCTCATATCCCCCAGAATGTATTCGACCTCGAGGTTCCTTTTCTTGGCGATTTCGAGAATCGGTTCGTTCAGGTCGACCCCCGTTATCTCGAAGTCCTTCTTCAGGAAGTAGTCGTGCCATCCGTGACCGCAGCCAGCGTCCAGTAGTCGGTTACCCTCCGATCTCTTGTGTGCTTCGATCACGGTCTTGACGAAGTCCGCCTCCTTCTTGTGATTCTCTCCCGTGGTTATTGAGTCATAGCACCAGGCCAGGCTCCCATAGAGCTCCATGAGATCCTCTACTCGGACAGGGTTCAACTGACCACCTCGCTTCCAGAAATCGCTAGAGCAGATAAGCCTTGTCCGGCAACTTCCACAAAGGGCTACACCAAACTGTTCATATAGTACAATGTCGCTAGATTCTCCAGGTGATGTGTGAGGGAACATGAATCAACAAGCCTGCAAGGTCATCGCGGTCTTGACTGTCTTGTTTGCACTTCTAGCGAGCTTGTCGCTTGTAGACTCAGGTGCCGGTGAACAAACCAGGGAAGAAACCGTCCTTCGCGTGGGTGCCCAGGATGATACGAAATCGAGGAACTTCCTGGCAATCAGTGATGTGTGGTCAAGAAACGTCCTATTCCCGATCTACTCAACAGTCGCGTTGTTCGCTCCAGAGACGGAGGAGCTCCTGCCGTACGTCCTGAAGGGAATCGACACGGACGATGACGGCATCTTTGAGCAAACTGAATACGGCGAATTCCAAAAGCAGGCTGATTCGAACCTCAGCCTTGTTACAGCCTACTACGACTTCAACGGAGTCTACTTCCACGATGGAGTGCAGGCGACGATAGATGACCTCCTCTTCAGCTACCACCTATTCGCCCTTGACCCCGGTGTAACTTCCCTGGAGGTTCTCCAGGACACGAGCAACCAAGAGGGGTCAAACTACTCCACCACCCGATGGCTGTGGGTCTATCCTGTTGAAGATGTTTGGGACCCCTCGATTCTTGTGGGCGGGAACGCTGAGCTGACTTTTGCTCTCCGCTTTGAGCTACAAGCTGACTACAATGGATTCAGTGAGCACACCCTGGGGGAGATGAAGATAATCCCTCGACATCTATGGGAGGGTACCGGGAAGATTTGCCGAGATTCCGAGAATGGCACGTGTCTGGGGTGGGAGGAGGACATCCACGACAACTTCGGGCTCGCGCTTGATCCCGTTACTGGCAATGGCATCCCTGCAGCAGACCCAGATGCGTTTCAGTTCAGTAAGGCCGAGACTTGGCTCATGGAAGACGATCTGGTCATCGGTACCGGGCCATTCAAGTTCGATATATGGGACCCCGGTGTTTACGTGAGACTCACCAAGTACGACGACTTCTACGCTGATGCGTTGGACCGAAACGGAAGCAAGTACATGCACCAGCCTCACATCGACGGGATAGTGTTCAAGATATACAAAACGGCACAGGCGGCAGTTTACGCGCTCCAGGCGGGAGAAATTGATGTCATCTCATGGTCCGTCCCGCCAGAGTTCATATCTGACCTCCTGAGAGATCCCAACATCGAGGTTTCCATGTCCATGGGGCACGAATTCGCCTATCTGGCCTATCATATGAGACGCTCTCCCTTTGGCTATCCAGGTGGCGATCCATCGCAGGGTGATGTTGGTCTCTACTTACGAAAGACCATCGCTCATCTGATTGACAGGGAGACTATCGTCTCCACCTTGTTGCAGGGCCTTGGCCTTCCCGGACCTCAGCACATTCACCCTGACAATGTCACATGGTACAACGAGTCTGCTCCGAAGTACGACTACGATTTGGATGCCGCTCGACAGATTCTTGATGACCACTACACTGTTGAGGGATTCGCCCTAGGATATGGTCCCAGCGGCTACAGAAACCTTCCAGTAATCGGGGATCGCGAAGTAGAGATACTGTGTCCTCAGGCGGACTACGATCCCATCCGTGCGTCTGCCTGCAACATGATTGCGTACAACATGAGAAACGTTGGGATAAACGCAGGCTGGGGGCAGCCCTCCTTCGTAGATTTCATGGAAATGGTTATCAATCGGAACTTCGAGATGTGGGTGATGGAGCAGACGATGCCCTCCGATATCATAGAATTCTACTATGCCACGTTCTACTCCAAAGGTGGAGGGAATCTCGCAGGATTCCAGAACGAGACATTCGACTCGCTCGTTGAAGAAGCAAGGGAAGAGCCCGATATGAGCAGGCGGATTCGCCTTGCAAAGCAGTGTTCCGGCATCTTGGCGGATGCTTTGCCGCACGATGTCATCTACTTCAGGGCTAACGTGGAACCCTACAGAGACGATAGATTCGTTAACTGGACCAAAGGTAGGTCGGGGTCGATTTTCCGGGAATCCTTCTGGTCATTGATCGGGATTCATCGTCCTTTGCCCACGCGTTTTGGCCTGTCCTTGTCATCCGTGTCTGCCATGAAGTCCGGAGATAGGATTCCAGTTGTGGCAACAGTCCGAGACCTCTCTGGTGTCGGAATGCCTGAAGTGAGAGTGGAGGTATGCGTCAGTGTCTTGAACACCAGAATCAGTCCTGGAAACCTGACACTTGGGAGTCAGAGAGGACTTTGTGTCTCTGGCGAAACCGACATCAACGGTAATCTCGGCGTGAGTTATGAGGCGCCCATCACAAGCAACGAGTCAGTCCGAGTACATTTCACTGCAACGGCAGAGATTCCAGAGATGGGAGAGGCTTCGGGAAAAAGCGCAACAATAGTTTATCCAGGACCTGAGTTCCTCTCCATCGGAATCGAGATGACAGATGGAGACATAGTGTTCGCGGGGGATTCCATTCGAATGACGATTGAGGTCACCGACTGGCAGGGCCTTCTTGTGGAAGGAACGGCAGTGACGCTCGATTCATCTCCGGAAGGGTTGGTCTTCTATCCGAGCAGCGAAACCATTCTCGAACATGGCATAGGCACGATTTCGGTGGAGGTTCCACTTGAGATATTGGGTGAGGAGGATGAGCTCTCCTTCGGAGTGACTGTAACCGCGACGGCGGAGGGGTACGGACCTTTCGAAGCCCTGAGAGAGATCACTGTGCTTAGGACGGAGCCGCCCCCGATGTTACCAGACACAGCGAGCGGCTGGCGGTGGGGGTTGATCGGTGTCCTGCTAGGCGCGATAGTATTCTCCGCCCTCGCTCGACTAGCCAGTAGCTCATCCCGGCGCGGACGAAGGAAGCACCGCCGAAAGTGATCCTAAAGGTGTCGACATTGCACTGCCTCTGCTCGAAGGAAAACGGTAACAGTAAGATTCCGTGATAGAATGATGATGGAGTGTATTGCCATCATCAATGGCATCAAGATGGTCGATTGGGGAAACGTTTGTATCCCAGACTGCGGATTGTCGTATTCCTTTTCGAACTACGTCACTTCGATGGTCCAGACTACATCCGCCTCCACCCTCACCCAATATCCGTATCCCGCTTGAAGCACAACCGTACCCGAGAGCGCTCTCAGGAAGAAGGGCGATGCCATGGAATCGAATCCCTCCACTCTTGTTGCACCGATAGAGGCCTCTAGATCCGATATGGAGTAGCTGGAATTCATGGAAGGGAACCCAACTAGATTCCATCCCTCGTACAGGCGTATCGTCGTCTGAGCTGGAACCATTCCCGCTACCGTGAGATTGCTCTCCTTGGTGACATTGATCCATATTCCCATCGTGTGATTGATTGAAGGAAGGTCTCCCATGTATGGTTTGAAT
>JBHIFI010000104.1:0-4405 GCA_046761005.1 Thermoplasmata archaeon | reverse complement strand
ACTCCCCACGGTTGTCTCCAGATGTTCGAGAGCGGCGAAGGTCTCTATGAGATACTGCTCGATGGAGATCCTTTTGCTCCGAACGATAGCTCAAAGCTCTTGGACGAGACGAAAGGGCTTCTGAGAGACTATTTCAATGGTGCTGATGTTGATTTCAGCGGGATAGAAATCGATTTCTCTGATTACACGGAGTTCCAGAAGAGGGTGCTCAAAGCAGTCATGAACATCCCCTTGGGTGAGGTGAGAAGCTACAAGCAGGTTGCAGAGATAATCGGCAGACCGAAAGCCTACAGGCCTGTTGGCAATGCTCTCGGGAAGAACCGCACTCCTATCGTGATTCCCTGTCACAGGGTTGTTAGAAGCGACGGTTCTTTGGGCGGATATCGTGGAGGGGTTAGGTGGAAGAGAATTCTCCTCGGGCTGGAGGGAGTGTTGGACTAGCTTTCACTAGGTTCCTCTATTGCCATTCCGTTTGAGTCCCCGGGATACGATGAAGTCAGGCTACTCTATGGCCCCGTCCGGTGATAGCCAAGGCGGACAAGGATTCCCAGGGGGAGTTTGAAGACTGTGAAGACTGGCTCGTCGAAATGATGTGGAGATCTGGAGCTTAGATGAATGTCATTTCCAACAGCATGGGTCCCGTTATATGATGTGATTCCCCCGGAAGATAAGGAGCCTGTACTCCCTCACGCAACAAAAAGAAGGAGTATGAGCGTTTTCGGTGGTGCCCCTATAGAACCGGTCGTCTGTTGATTACAACCTCTGAGGCCTTCAATGCTGAGAACTTCCAAGAGTTCCTGCACTATCCTCTGAGTTGAACATATCGCAAAAGGGAGATGCATTTGATGTTGGACAAGAGTCGCTATCACCATGCGAAGCTATTGAAATCATGGAGGGGGGATCAAGGACTATGTCGTGTTCGAGCTCCTACCCCAGTACAGTCCAGAGCTGAATCGCATCGAGCGTGTCTGGAAGCCTACCCGTCGAGTGTGTTCACAATCGATATTTTCCCATGTTGGAGGCATTGACTCAGATAGTGGAGGAGCAATTCAATCAATGGGAAAAAACCAATCCAACTCTACGAAGGCTATGCGCAATTACTCAGTTCGCTGTGTATAATAATCGCCAGAGTTCTTGACATGAATGAAACCCCGAACTACATCATTCCAAATGATGTTCTTTGGGAGATAGGGACTAGGAAAGGCGAAAGGGCTGTTCAGACATGTTCTGAGATTGGAGTTATGGGAGTGCCAAGAAAAAGGGAGGGTGTTAAACAGTGTATATTTATATCTGTGTATTCATACTACATATTGATGCCAACAAAGACAGTCTCCCTCAGTGAGGACGCGTATGAACTTCTCTCTCGCGAAAAGAGGCCAGGCGAGAGTTTCAGTGATGTAGTCAGGCGGCTTACTAGTAAGAAGCATCCCTTGAGTTACTTCGCTGGTGCGTGGAAAAACATGCCCGCTGAGAAAAGGCAAATGATCGAAGACGCTATTGGAACGGGTAGAAAGAAAGCGAATGAAAAGACGAAGAAGAAGCTGAAAAAGATGCTGAGGTAATTGCGTGGTCTGCTTGGAAACAACCTTTCTGATAGATCTGCTCAATGGAAAGATGGCCGCGCTTGCAAAAGCAGAGGAATTGGACTCTTTCGGAGAAAGACAGACAGTAACCCCCATCGCTGCTTCTGAGCTCTTGTTCGGAGCGTATTTGGCGGGTGGCGACTACCTACATGATGCTCTCAGTCTTCTCGATAACTTCACCCTCCTTTCCTTCGATCTGAAGGCTTGCCAAGAGGCGGGGGAGATCCACTCTGAGCTACGCAAGAGAGGCGAGGTTCTTGGAACAGTAGATGTGCTGATTGCGGCAATCTGTAGACGCCATCGTGAGCGCCTCATTACACGGGACAAAGCTTTCGCGGGTGTCCCAGGTCTCCCCGTGGAAACTTACTGAGGGCGGTTTCTGGAACTTCTCGTTGAGCCTCCGGACCTATTCTATCACATTTGTGTTGCACTCCCTGAAGAGGGTGCCGAGACTCACACGAGATGAGGGGCATAAATGGAGTTGGCCGACGGTTCCAATCCTGTCTCCGGAACTCAAAACCTTCCAAGTGCTTCGAGTGGTAGAAAATGATAGAAAGTGTGTAATAGAAAAGTCTAGGGTCACTCCGTCCATCCCTCAGGAACCATGGGAGAAATCGACCTTAGCTGCCTCACAATGGGCGGGAGAGCCTCGATCACATAGTCGATGTCCTCCTCTTGTGTCCATCGACCCAGAGTGAAGGCTACAGATCCGTGAGCATCTTCTGGCGGGATCCCCATTGCTATGAGAACGTGTGAGGGCTCAAGTGTCTCGGATGTGCATGCGGATCCAGTCGCGGCTTGAATTCCCTTCATATCCAAGTTCAGGATTATGGATTCTCCCTCGATGTAATTGAATCGTATGTTGGCGTTATTTGGCAACCTCCTCTCAAGCCCGCCATTCAGATAGGACTCTTTGACCCTCGTGGTCAATTCCCTGACAAGCTTGTCCCTGACTTTCTTCAATCTCTCAGATTCACCGCCCATTTCTTGCACAGCGATCTCAGCAGCCTTTCCCATGCCCACGATGAGGGGCACACTTTCCGTTCCAGGACGAAGCTTCCTCTCTTGGCGGCCTCCGTGGAGGAGAGGAGCGATCGATATCCCCTTTCTCATGTAGAGAGCCGCAGCCCCCTTTGGACCATACATATCCTGTGACGCTAGAGAGAGAAGGTCGATGTTGTCCTCTGCCACATCTATGGGTATCTTTCCCGCAGCAGCGACTGCATCGGTATGAAAAGGGATTCCCTTCTCCCTAGCAATTTCTCCTATTTCTCTTATCGGCTGGATGGATCCGACTTCATTGTTTGCATACATCACGGATATGAGCATAGTCTTCTCCGTTATTGACTCCTTGAGCTTCTCGACATCCACAATGGCGTCTTGATCTACGAGCAGGCGAGTCACAGAAAAACCACTCTTTTCCAGCTCCTCGACCGCCGAAAGGACGGATGGATGCTCAATGGTTGAGGTGATTATGTGATTTCCCTTGTTCTTTCTCTTATGAGCTATGCCCTTGATTGCGAGGTTGATTGACTCCGTGCCACACGAAGTGAATATTATCTCCTTCGGATCAGCCCCTATGAGCTTGGCGACCCTTTCGCGAGCCTCCTCAATCGCAGTGTTCGCCTCGAAACCCAGCGAATAGACACTGGAGGGATTCCCGTATCTGTCTGTGAAGTACGGCAGCATCTCCTCCATCACACGGGGATCAACGGGACTAGAGGCTGCATAATCCAGGTAAACCTTTCTCATTCAACTCCTCTCAGGACTGAGGAGAACAGCAAGGTTATTTATTACTTGGGAAAAACCTTCTCCAATATCCTCGTTGTGTAATAACCCGCATTAACGATTTCAATCATGTCCTTATCGGAAAGACCGCTCACGATGTTCTCCCGTTCCTTCTCAATCTTCTCTAGATTCTCATGTCTGGCCTCAAAGAAAGTTGCGAAGCATTTCGAAACGAACTCGGATATCCCTGAGAGCTCTTCTTGACCTTCCTTCCCACTGAGGGATATGAGAGCCTCCAGACCTGAGAGAACGTTGAGAACCACACCGTGAAGAAGAAAACCCAGTCCTGCATGAAACCCGTTGTCCGTCTCAATAAGAAATGACGTTGCTGACCTCCCAGCGTCGGAACAGTGAGCTCTGACCTCGTTCTCTAACTTTGCCAGTCTACTTTTCACCCTAGAAAACACCTCTATGAGTTCGCCCAGTTTTTTCCCCGCCTGCCTCAGATGATGGGTGGCGGAACGATACTTCTCGCCGTGTTCCAGAGATGTTGCAAAGCCCATCACTTCCCATCCCTTCAAGTGTCCTTCCGGCTTTCTACTTTCCAAAGGCGGTTCCAGCTGACAGCCGCATAGAGTGCTCAAGCAGTGGTCGCAGGCACCAGAGAGACAGTATATCAGTGCGTGCTCGCAATCGCACTTCACGGATCCCCACATGATTCGTGCCAGCGCCCTCAGGATTCTGTGCGCATCTGCCTCGTCCTCAGCTCTGCGAACGATAATCTTTCCCCCCTGAAAGGCGTGTATGCGCCTTCCTCCAGATTCCCCGTACGCGTAGCCCATTTCGTCAGAGCATCGGAAGCGGTCAAAGAACTCAATCGTACGCATGAGAAAACACATCTGCTGCGAGTCGATGTACTCACCGAATGTGCAGCCTGAAATTCTACTCAAATCGAATCTAGCTTCAAGCGTTACAAATCCGTCTTCTGTGCAGGGATTGATTTCGATTATGTCTTCCGGCGTTTGTCTCCCTCAGATATCCGATTGCATGGTCGTTATTTAAGGGCATTCATCAAACACCTCTTCCAAGATTCC
>JBHIFI010000103.1:0-4425 GCA_046761005.1 Thermoplasmata archaeon | reverse complement strand
CCATCCGCTAGGGGGTTCTGTTTACCCCTATTGGCATTTCATAAATATGACACTATCGTTCCTACACCGCCATTTTCGAATGGAACTGCGCTTTGGGGACATCTTGTGGTTCTGGAATTATTGTCCATGCATATGCGTTCTTTCTCTCTCCTTTTCCAGTCCATCTTTTCGTTTTCTTCGAAGGTCCTGCGAATTTCTTAGAGACGATTGTGCAGTCTTTCCAGTTCGCTGAGATATTGTGAGCTTCAAGAAGACGGAGAACATGGGACAGGAGGTTCCCATATCTGTGCGGAGGATCGGCGGAGCCCGTTCCAACCCTCAGACCATCTCGAGTTGGATGTGTTTTTCCTTCCAATTGACTCCTAACCTGAAACCCTTCAGTATGTTGTGACCCACCAGCCCAAACTCAGGGCCAAAGTTGTAGGCGAGTATGAGAACATCCTTCAGAGTTCGACCTTCGATTTCCAAGTCCAAGAGATAAGCTGGTGCGTCCTCGGCACATCCCTCCTTATGAACTATCCCGTGGATCGTCACAGTAGTGATAACATCCTCTTCGCCCAATCCTAGCTCTCCTATGATACTCGTAGGAACTATCGTGTATGGTGACCCCGTGTCAATAGTCATCCACGCCCAAGTGTGAAGTCCTTTCTTCATCACTTTGATTCTTACCAATGGGTATGAATCGCGAAAGTCAAGAATGAACACGGAATCAACCCTAGACCTGCACGGAGGGGATGTGTACCGCAGCTATGTCCTTGCCCACCCTGCCCGTGTAAGGGGCACCTCGAATCTCGCCTGATTTCCTCTTCTTGTCTATCACCTTGACCAACTCTTCCAGGTCGTCACCGACGGCAATGATTCTCCCGTTCAGCACCGCGACCAACTTGGATTCGTATTTTCGTCCCAACTCCTTTAGGTGCTCCCTAAACCACAGTTTGTCGTCCAAGTCGATTACCATGTTGCAATATGCATTTCCTCTTATAAATACGTATCAAACAGCTTGAGGATGTGCGAGAAATCTCTCCTCGCTTGCCCAAAAGCAGTCTCAAATATCCCCCAACAACCATCGGGAAGAAGAAGCCTATGCCGCTTGCCACGACTGTGTTCGCCATGAGGAAGATGGCATTCCTGTATAGAGGCGTCCTCAGATTGCGGAAGAACTCTCCTATGAAGCGCATGAACCCTCCTTCCTTCTACACTCTATTCTGAGCGGGCCTCTCAAGTGCGTGCCATCCCCATTGTGATGCCATATGTCCGAGGATTCTTGAGGATTTTCCTCATTTCTAGTCCTAGAACTGGACTGTGATGATGGTCCCCTCGATTCACAATTCGTATTGAACACTCGGGTCGGTCTTCAGCTTATACCTGCTCGGACAATTTTGGACCAATTTCCAATGGCTCAAGAGGAATGCAAGAAACAGCAACTATTCGGATCATGGATACCCATTCTTCCGCAATATGGTCCCGTTCTCCTCGTTCAGTGCCAGCATGGACCGAACCCGCCGAGGAACCTGTGTCAAAGTGGGGTATTTTCACCTGCTATGCCTTGGGCAGTCCGCGGTAATCCCTGGGGTCCATTCGCTTCACATGAGCCACCTTATCCAGTTCGCGGTCAGCAGAGAGCACCTGAGTGACGCCATGAATCTCCATGGTGGCTATGTGAAAATAGTCTGGCGGATTCACACGGACAGTGTAATGGGAGGCCCTCTTCACGATTGCATCATCAAGCTCGGCCCAGTTGGGGACGAGTGCTAGCAAGGCATCAGTGAGCTCTGGCACATTGAACTCTTCCCTTCTCTGCTCTTCAAGCTTCTGATTGAGGCGGACCAGCACATGTACGAACTCGACCAGAACCAAACGAGAGCAGATGGCATCCAGCTGTCCAGACTCGATATCCCGCAGGATGCCTTCGCAGGGCTTTCCGTAGGTGGGGTGGTGTTCCACCGCGTACAGAAAAACGTTGGTGTCGATGTAGATCAGGAGATTTCCTCCCTGACCCTTCGGACGAGCCTAACCGCATCCTCGTCGAGGCGCACCTTGGCGCTCAGAAGAACGTCAGCGGGCTTTTTGACGCGCTTCCTCGAATCCACGATAACGCGGCCCTCGAGGATGTACCAGTCTACCGTGTCGCCAGCTCCAACGCCTAGATACTCTCGGATGGCCTTGGGTATCGTCGTCTGGGCTTTCTCCGTGAGTTTCGTTCTCTTCATCATTACTAGTAATGATTTTAATACTATTAATACCTATGGCTGATGATGAAGGCCCCGAAGAAGGCTGCCGGGATTACGGGGAAGAGCAATCCTCAACCCGCTGGCTAGACTTCCCGCCAAGACGAACTTGGCATTCCTTCGTGCAACGAAGACCTGATTCATGAGAGAGAAGAGGGTGAAGGAAGAGAAGAATATCCTATTCTCTCGAATGAAGAGAAGAGCGGGAGACCATATATCCAGGCCCATGAGGAATATAAAGGATATGAGGATGGCTGCTGCACCGCTTATGGTGAAGGAGGAGTTTATCATCGCCCTTGAGTTCTTTCCGGAGGAGGGGAGGAACCTCACCAGGCCTATATCGAATCCGAACCTAGAGAGCATTCCCAGGAAGGCTATGACGGGGATTATGGCTGCAGCGAGTCCGACTTCGTGGGGAGTGTAGCACCCGGCCACGACCATCCAGAAGAAGAATCCTATGCCGCTTGCCACGACTGTGTTCGCCATGAGGAAGATGGCATTCCTGTATAGAGGCGTCCTCAGATTGCGGAAGAACTCTCCTATGAAGCGCATGAACCCTGCTTCTACACCGTCAATGGCGAATTTCTCAAGTGCGAGTCTCCCTCTTGTGATACCATAAGTCTGCGGATTCTTGAAGATTTTCCCATTCCCGGAGCAAGAATGCACCATGTAGGCGTCCTTGGCGGGGGTGAACTCAGTCTTTTCCCGGCTCTCCGCTCGCTCTCCGCTTTTTCTCCGGGCCCGCCTGAAAGTTACAAGATCTCTTCGAAGTCTTTAGATAGCGACCCCTTTTTCCCGCTCTTGCATCCGACAGTTCTTCTATGGACAGACCTATCGATTTTTTGCAGGTAATGAGCTTGTACACCGCCCAAGAAGAATACTTGATGAGAACTGGATAACTTCTTCTCTACACCTAGAGAAATACATCGGGTTCCTATTAGGACTCATAGACTATGTCATATCCGAGATGGAGTACACGAGTAAATAGCGGTAGGTGGTGAAATGAGTTGGAGCCAGAAGGAAGGAGTGAGGAACGAAAGGATCGTGAGTGAGTACTACGAGCGCAAGGGATACAAGGTTTATAATGTGAACCGCGACTTTCCCTAGTGCTTATCAAAGATGGCAAGGTCGAAGGATTCGTGGAGGTTAAAGGGCCCAAACACGGCTTTCACTCGCCTCAGAGACGAACACTAGAGGAGCTTAGGAAACTTGGCTTCCGAGTTGCTGTGGCAAGAGTCATGAAGGGAGACGTTGATGGGGAGTTACTATGAAGATAGTATTCGATGCTCCTAGCATCGTGTGAATCTACAAATACCCAAACCCCTCGGCATACTAGCGTCGTGTGTGGTGAAGGATGGTTTGTCAATGTATATACGACGGGCAACGGAGATTGCGGGCCACCCGAGCCGTTGGTCGACCGCAAGGAGGAGATCGCGCGAATCATAGAACCCACAAAGCCACGTGCGCAGACTTGATCACCGATAAGCTTGCCTTCGGTGACGAACGGCCAGGATTTGAAGGACCTTCCTCTCCCAATCGATGTCTAGGATCACACGGTAGTCTCCCACGCGGAGCCGATACGCCCGCACCCTCTTGAGCCGTGCGACATGACGCGCTGGTCGCTCAGCCGCCTCGTCCAGTTTCTCATAAATCCTCAGGCGAATCGGTCCTGGAAGCTTGCGGACCTGGTCGGCCGCTCGATGGGAGAATTCCACACGGAAAGGCAAGAGCTCACTGTTCCGCGCGCAACTTCTCGAAGGGTATGGTCTTTCCCTCCCTAAACTGCCTCCTTGATTCGAAAATGTCCTCCAAGACTTCGACGCTCAAATCCTCCTCCAGGGCCGACATGATGGCGTAACGAATGAACTCCGACCGAGACGGGAATCCCTTCTTGCGGACAAACCGGTCCACCAATCGTGCCTGCGCCTTGGAAAGCTTGATGCTAATGGTCTCCATCGGATTTGGTATTACCCTCGAAATACTTAAGCGTTACTGGATTCCCTCCCACGGAACGTGCGGGGGTACCTCCGGTCGCGGGGAGTGTGGGCTTCGAGGAGATGAGGCAGGCAACACAGGTGGCGTTCTTGTAGAGCGGCGTCATCAGATCGCGAAGGAGCTCACTAACGAAGCGCATATACCTTCCTTCTACCCTCTATTCTGAGCGGGCTTCTCAAGTGCGAGACATTCTCCCCCTTGT
>JBHIFI010000102.1:0-4552 GCA_046761005.1 Thermoplasmata archaeon | reverse complement strand
GACACGCAGTATTGGGTGGCGCAATTTAAATCTTTCGCGGTTTCTTTGTGCGTGTTTGATTATTTTAGAGACTAGCTCCGTGCCACCTTTTGAGGATTTCATATAATCCTTGGAAGGTGTTAGGATACACCGAGCTAGTCTCGAGGGTATAGAGTGGAAGAGACATAGAGAAGCGGGAGTTCCATGGGCTAGCTAAGAATGAACACAGATTGAATGAATGCTCCAGGATACTGGGTCTCACCGATCTGTTTGGTGAACTGAACAGACTTGTACAGAGGAGAGATATCCAAGTCTTCAAGCTTGTCGCACTGCTGTTGCTCAAAAAGATGGGAAAGGTGAAGTTTGAGGAATTCGCCTTTGCAGCTGCTTACGGGGCGGAGAAAGTGAATGATCCAATTGCGCTGAGGAATCTCGTTCATATATTCAGGAAATATCCTATGCCTGTTGCTTACTCTCTTCATCTTCGAATTAGGAAGAGGTTGATGGGGTAAGCCTAGGAAGTTTTTCTCGCTATCACTGTGATTTTGACACGATTCTTGCCCAGGTAGTTGTAAACCAAAGATGGAATATAGAATATCGGAAAGAGAATCATATCTCTGGGGAGAAAGCTTGTCGCCTTTGTGTAGAAATGATCGAGCACCCTAAATCCGTTTGTCTCAAGCAAATAACACAACCTCTCAAGATTGTAGCCACTTCGGAAGTGATTCTCCCCCAAGAACCCCATTCTTACCTCCTTCTTGCCAATAGTCAATGAAGGTTGCGGCGTCACGTACTCTACAGCCTCTTTTGTATAAGGAACTGAAATAACAAGCATCCCATCTTCCTTGAGAATTCCCTGAATCTTTTGAATAGCTTCTAGGTCCCTCTTAATATGCTCCAACACTTCAATCATAGTAACTATGTCAAACTCCTCCGAAGGAAAATCACTTTCTAGAAGGTCAGCGTTTTCGAAATGGACATTCTCTACTGCTAACACTTCCCGGATTCTCTTGGCAAGCTCTATGATTTCCCGATTTATGTCGATTCCTGTAACTATCCGGGCTCGCTTGGCT
Organism: Thermoplasmata archaeon; assembly: GCA_046761005.1. Taxonomy (GTDB): domain Archaea; phylum Thermoplasmatota; class Thermoplasmata; order RBG-16-68-12; family JAGMCJ01; genus JAGMCJ01. The sequence goes on along the minus strand of JBHIFI010000102.1, from coordinate 3,500 downwards.
AACTCAAAAGTATAGATGCCAAATGAGCACCCTATGTCTAAAATTTTCTTATTTGAAATACCTAGCTGAGACAAGAAAGTGAGAATTTTCCACATCCTTAATCTCGTCACCGGATCCAACGGGAAGCCGAACAATCTGATAAATACCCAACCGTATTCTTCGGCCAGGTCCTTCAGTCCCTCTGATATCCTAAACTCGGCAAATGGGTGATTAACCATCATTTTACATATGTCTTTTCGTCCTAGGAACGTATTGTAGACCATTATCTGCCAGCTTCGATCTTGTGCATTGCATTTTAGCTTAATATGTTTTATCTGGCAAGTGATAACATTTGGCTTTGCAAACATTTAACTAAAGGGCAATAATACCCAGCCTCGATGGCACTTGATGTTCCTCAGTCTCTCGGTTTTTTCTTCGCAATACTCTTCTATGGCTGGGCGATATATCACATTCTTCTTTTTTTGAAAGGAAGAACAATCTCAAGAAAGCGAAAGGACGAGTTTGACCCTTCGGCACTGAGGAATCCGTACGACCTTCCAACAATGTCTATCATAATACCAGCGAAGAACGAAGAAGCGACGATTGGAGGAGCGATAGAACATGTCATATCCCTGGCATATCCTAAGGAAAAGAAGCAGACTATCTTACTGGAAGACGGTTCAACAGACAACACTCCCCATATATGTAGAAAATACGCTAGACAACACTCCAACGTTCTCTTTCTTCGAAGTGAAGTCTCCAAGGGAAAGCCCGCCGCGTTGAACAGGGCGATGCCCCACATTAAAGGAGACGTGGTGTCATTCTTGGATTCGGACAATAGGATGACCCATGATATCCTTCTTCGTGTTGCAAAGTACTTCCACGACAATCCGAACATTGACGCTGTTCAGTTGATACCCAATACCTTTGATGTGGATGATAATCTTATCACAAGACTGGACGCATACGAAACCTGGTTTTGGTACAATGGTGTTCTGAGAGGGAAAGAGGCCCTCGGCCTCTTTGTGCATTTCAGCGGATCAGGGATATTTCTGAGAAAGGAGATTATGGATAAGACGGGAGGATGGGACGAAGATTGCCTGGCCGAGGACATGGACTATGCCAAGAGAATAGCAGACGGTGGAGGTACCATAGGGGTTCTCTCCGCGGACGTCTGGAGACAGCCTCCCTATTCCTCTACTGAGTTCGTGAAACAGAGAAAGAGGTGGTGGGCTGGAAATCTTCAGGTTCTAGGAAAGGGTCTTAGAACTAGAACGAAATCGAAAGCTTCCTTGAGAAAAAGAGTGGATATGACGATTCAAGTGTTTTCTCCTGTCATGATGCTCGCAGGCTCACTATTCTTTTTCTCAATCCTCTCGTTCCAAATCTTCACATCAAGAGTGGTCTGGCTTCTTCTGACGTTTCTGCTCGGAATTTTGACCTCTCAAATCGTAGTTTTCCCATTGGTTCTCGTAAAGACTATTTCCAAAAGGGACCCATCCTATTTGCTCCTAATCCCAGGGCTGTTTTACTATTGGTTTCTTCATTTCATTGCCCTGCTCTGGGCGGCAACAGGCATTCTTTTTAGGAGGAAGATGGAATGGGAAGTGACTGAGAAGAGGAAGATGGAATGAAGCTTTCGGAACTCAGCTGGTTTCCGAAGCAAGTACTGGGACATATCCGGAAGCGCAAATTGGAACTCTTCGCATTTTTTCTTGCCTTTGGAGTGCGTTCAATTCCGGAGGTTCTTTCTTGGCCAGAGCCTTTGGGGTTTGACACGGTAACTTGGCTAGCTCCCTTTATGATGACCTGTCAGGAAAAAGGTCTTGGTTATGGGTATTCTCTTTTGATTGACCGGCAAAACGCTCCTCTTGCTTATGGTCTCTTCGGACTCGTTGCGTCCACTACAAGTGTTCACCCTCTATTGTTAACGAAAATCATGGGACCTTTTCTCTTCGGATTCCTCGTTTGGTCATTCTTCTATTTTTCAAGGAAAACTTTTCATTGGAACGACTCGAAAGTCCTTGTCGCTTCGATTATCATATGTCTATATTTCATTCCCCTGCGAATCTCTTGGGACCTTTATCGTAACCTTCTTGGCATTGCCTTCTTGATGATAGCTCTCTCTCACTATTCGAAATTAGGAACTAAGAGGGATAGAGCAATCTTTCTGGTTTTCTGCATACTCGCAATATTGGCTCACGAGCTTGTTGCAGTTTTCATTCTCTTCCTTTGCACCTACCTACTTCTTCTCAAATATCTGAAGAAGAAAGAAGTCTCTTTCACCCTTTTTGTTTGCGTCATAGTTGCTACTATACTTGTGCTCTACTATGCACACTGGTTATTTCCTGCTAGTGGGGCGACAGTCTTGTCCTCAAGACCTGTGGAGCCTGTGAAATTCCCTATGGACTATCTCTCTGCGAAAGGACCCTATTCCTATGCGGGTTTGGGAGGCCTCTATGCGGATGTATTAGTGCTCGCCTCTTTGTCCTTCCTTCCTATTCTCCCTCTTTCCGTGAAAGGCTTTTTTAGGAGCGAGCTTTTGAACGGATGGACCATTCTCCTCTCTATCGGCTCATTTGCTGTGATCTTCTCTCCAACCATGGCAATACCTTTCTGGCATCGATGGATGTTCATGTTGATTTTTCCCGCAATTCTCTATGGAACTAACTTTCTTCTCTGCCTTGACAAGAAGAAGATCTTCATCTATCTAGCTTTGTTGATATTTCTGTCGGCAACTTTCATCGCTCTTCCACCTGAGACAGCTTCTCCCTATTTCTCAACCCCCTACACTGTGCGCTATGTGCCATCAAGCATGATACAGAACTCCATTTCCTTGTCGGACTCCAAGGATGTCAAGGTTGCTCTTGAGTGGCTCAATGACCAGGCAGAAGAAAACTCAACCCTCCTCGCTCATTATGCTTTCGTCGGGTGGGCGGAATTGTATACCAACAATATGGAGATAGTTTCCTACTTCACGATAGAGGAGACCAACGAATTCGACTTTGAGGATAGCGTTCATGTGTACACAATTTGGTGGGAAAGAGGCAGCGGATGGTATCGGGACCAGACCCCCCCTCAGGATTTCTTTGAAAGCTACAAATCTGGAAGGATAGTCATTTATGAGCTATCAATGTGAGAGGATTTCACAAGGCCACGATTTGAAAGAACCACTCCACATTCGGGAAGCAGAAGATGGCGGCCTTCCTCTCCGTATATACGAGAACCTAGCGTAAGGCCTATCAGGATCTGGTTGACAGCTTCATAGACAACTGTTTCATCAGTAACCATTAGCATCCGGGAGAATGAAATGATGTTCCTCAACCTCACCGATTGCCATTGAAGACATATGAAGAGTCAAGAGTAAGGATACTGCAACATGCTCTCATCCACTCTTCAACATTGTACCAGTTGAATATCATTGACCGTGAAACGTCATAGACTATTGGAATGACGCTCTGACTTCGGCGTTGCACAAAAAACTGGCTGATTATTCTCTAGGATTTTTCTGGCGGCTGTCG
>JBHIFI010000101.1:0-4555 GCA_046761005.1 Thermoplasmata archaeon | reverse complement strand
GACACGGAGTGGGCGACGAATGAGGGGTCATGTTTTCCTCGTATCTTCTATTATGCTTTTGATTGGAGCCTCTATCACTTTGGTCCCAGTAGGGGGATATGAGCCCAACGTTCTTCTGAGCGAGCCGGGAGTGACAGCTAGCTGGCCCGCAATTGCTTCAGATGAGCATGGAATATATGTCGTTTGGCAAGACAAGAGATTGGGAGACCTCGACATTCTCTTTTCAATGTCCAAGAACAACGGTACAACATTCTCTGAGCCCGTAGTTGTGAACGACAATCCCGGTGATGGGACTCTTTCTAGCTTTCCAGATATCACTGTGGGAAACGGGAGGATATGCGTAGTTTGGCAAGATAACAGAAACGTTGATTTCGACATTTATTTCTCTCAGTCTTTCGATGGTAAGAATTTTTCGAATGACATCGCCGTCTGGCAGTCTGACACCAACTCTTCCACAAGACCAAGCATTGCCATAGACGAGAAGAACGACCTGATCTACGTGGCGTGGGCCGATGATTACCTGGATATCAAAGTGAGCGTTTCAAGCGATGGTGGTCAGACATTCTCAGAACCTGTGAAAGTAAGCGACAGCAGGACAAATGGAAGGTCACTCCCCAAAATAGGTGTGGATTCCAAAGGCAAAGTCTATGTCGTTTGGGCGGATGGACGAACGGGTCTTGTTCGGAATGGTCTCGCCGAAGACGACACCGATATCTTCATCTCCAATTCCACTGACAACGGGAAGAGTTTTGGACAGAATCTAAGGGTGAACAAGGAGTACAGAGAAATTCTGCAGGGGAACCCCTCACTTGCGATTGACAGAGATGACGTCCTTCATATTGTCTGGGAGGATGAATTGGAATATGGAGCATCCTCAATACTCTACTCAAGCTCACCGGATGGCTTCAAATTCACCGATCCCATTTTCGCTAACTTTACCTCTCCCGTCAGAGACGGTACGGGCACGAGGCATCAGACTCCCGACATAGCTGTCTCACAGTCTGGTAATCTCATATTCGTTTCATGGGCGGAGATCCGTTCCGGAAACTACAATGTCTACCTCGCGAGGTCCCATGGGGGGAAATTCTATCCCGCTATATCGATATTTGGCGGGGACCATTTCTTTGACGACATCCTCACTCTCAACGGTATCCGCGATCCAGGAGAGGCAGTTTTTTTGGACAATGGCAATGGGAGGCTTGATCCAGGAAGACTCAACGGCACAGACTCTCCTGACACGGTAGTTCTCGCGGGAAAGGCGAATCTTCAGGAGGACCTTTCTGGTGAGAGGCTTCTTTACTTCGATGAGAACTCAGACGGTTGGGACTTTGATGACGACATAGTTCTAGAGACACCCATTATTTCCTATCCAAGCATAGAGCCGAAGCTAGAGTCCGAGTGGGACAATACAACTGGGAACTATGTCAACTACCTCAGGTTTGTGGATGGATTCTACTACAATGTGACGAGATTTGCAACGATGTCCATCGGATGGTTCGACATAGCCAATGCAAAGGATGCCGGCATCAATCCGAAGAACTTCGGACTGGAGAACGATGATCCCGTCAGCAAAGCGGAGATAGAAATCACATATAAGACAGATAGCGCGTACGATGGCACTTCATCCATCTATATTTGGAGGCCCCCTTCGGAGAATATATCTCTTTTTCCAATTGAGAATACAGGTGGGGTGCAGAAGACGAAAACAATAGATCTCATGCCCCTTGGTTTTCACACTATTCCTGATCTGAAGTCAATAAACGTCTCTTACGCAAACAACGCATCCGCGATTTGCAACGTGAGCTTTGACAAGATCTCGCTATGGATAGACAGGGGTGTTCCGAGTCGGTTCGATTCATATGATTTCAGGATATACAACGGCTCTTCAGACATGGCTTTCAACGACTCTCTTTCTTCCTTCGCAGATGAGGACAATGTGATGTTCCTGGATGGCTCTTTGGATGGATACTATGATCTCGGTGAGCCGTTGGTCGTCACTTCCGAGGATATCGAGCCCGGTGGGCAGCTAACGAGCAATGAAGTAATCTTGCCAAGAGCGGACAAGCCGCACTGGAGCCCAGTTTTCGCACCATTCCCGGTGAACGATGATACAGGAACGTCGTCCCAATATTCCCCCTCAATCGCAATCGATCCAGGCGGTGGTTGCTACGTCGTTTGGTTGGACTACAGAGGAGCTATCGAGTCCGTCTACTTCGCGGATACCGTCACCGACTCATGGTCGCCCTCCATCCTTGAGGTTTTTCCCACCGACGGGTCTGTGAATGTCCTTCTCGACTCAGAAATAAAGATAGCCTTCTCTGAGCCTATCGACAGATCTTCAGTGGAGTCGTCCTTCAGCATTTTTCCCCCAACAGCAGGCGCCTGGAACTGGAGTTCGGAGGGAGACATAGCGGTTTTTCAACCCTGGTATGACCTACTCCCGAATGCAACTTATTATCTGGAAATTCCTTCATCCGTTACCGACATCTCCGGAAATCCTCTCAGAGAGAGATATCGCTGGCGGTTTACTACTGCCACACCTCCGTCCATCGAGTGTTTGGTTAACAGCACGACGAGAGCATTCTTTGATATTCGTGTGATGTGCAACATCACTGATATGTGGGGCGTTGTTTCCGCCTCCCTCTTCTATAAGGGCATTCTGGACGAGAACTACACTCTCCTTAACATGTCATTGACATCGGGGAGCGACACAAACGGCACATGGATGGAATGGATTCCCGCCCAGGCTTCTGTGGGCAGGGTCAGCTTCTTCGTGACCGCAGTGAATGTCATCGGGGCGGAGGGAAGATATCCGATGTACGAGTACGGAATCGTTAGGATAAGGGATGTCGTCCCGCCAACCCTTCAGCATGACGCTATAAGCTCGGCCTGGGCGGGCTCAAGAATCAACATAACGGCGATTGCCTACGACGACATAGGAATCGAGCGGGTCGTTTTGTACGCAAAGCCAATAGGCGGTACCGCCTTTGTTCCTCTCAAGATGAACAGGATTGGAGAGACAGATGAGTACTACGTGGAAATGGAGATTCCCAATCAGAATGGAAGGATAGAATACTACCTGGAGGCGATGGATGTCGGCGGAAACAAGGCGACTGTTCCGGAGGTGAACCCGCAGACTGAACCCAACGCCATCATAGTTAGCGGTGCCATGGATATCGCTCTCTATTTCTGGATCGGCACGACGATAGTCTTCATCATCCTAATCATTGTTCTGATCTTCTATCTCATCAAGAGGAGGTAGCGAAGGATTAATCTTTTGAGTGGCATAATCATCCGGTGGTCTCATGGAATGCAGGGAGGAGGAAAACAAGGAGTTATGCACGTGCACTTACCCCGATTGCAGTCGAAAGGGCATATGCTGCGAGTGCATAAGATATCATTGGGAGCACAGGGAACTTCCGGGTTGTCTTTTCCCGGCGGAAGTTGAGGAAACATATGACAGGTCTTTGAGCAGGTTCATAGAGGTCTATTCCCGCTAATATACCATCACGGGAACCTGGAGCCTTTTCTGCATGAGAGAGGCTATTTCGTGGAGTCTTTTCATAGGTACCTGGAGGATTGAGGCGGAGGGTACCGGTCTTATTGTGGTGTAGATTTGAACTTCAACCGGTTCGGTGTAAGACATCGCCTCGATGAGTTTCTCCAGATTCCCGCCCTTGGAATTGCTCACAGGCCCGTCAAAAAGGACAGATTGGATTGTGATATTCTTCATCGTCCTTATACCGTCCAGCATCTTATTGAAGTCGACTGCAGGATGGGGTCTGTTGATTTTTCGGAAGGTGTCGGCATCACCTGTATCAAGCTTTGCTATGGGCTTGTTGAGAAGGGAGACGGCTCTTGAGATCTCCTTTTCTGAGAGCCTGCTGCTGTTCGTCAGTATCGCCGTCGGGACTTCAGGCGTGATTCTGTCCCTGAGCTTGACTGTTTCCTCAACGATTCTCCCAAAAGATGGATGAAGCGTGGGCTCGCCATTTCCAGAGAATGTGATGTAATCAAGGCCCTCTTTTTCCTTCAACGCCCGCTCAATCTCTGACATGATGTCGTCCATTGGTGGAAAGATGCCCGGTTCTGGAATGATCATCTTCCTCCTCGTTGGACCATACTGGCAGTAGATACAGTCGAAGGAACAGACCTTGATTTTGCAGGGAAGAAGGTTCATTCCGAGTGACTTCCCCAACCTTCTCGAGTTCACCGGTCCGTAGATTACTCCCTCCTTTAGTTTCAGGAGAGGTCTTTTCTTGGATTCGGGACGATCTCCACTCATCTAACTACCGCCACTCTGCGGAACATATTCCAGTGTTTTTCTCCATCTGCTCTCCTTCATGCTTAGACCTCTCGCTCTTCTCTCTTATACTGGGAATGTGCTCCTGTGCTTCATACCGATTCATGAGCCTCAGAAGTTATGATTCTCCCAACTATTAGCTCTTAGGCTGTTCAGGTCCCAAAGATAGAGGATTCTTCCCAATCCGCGGAAAGAAGCGTTGATCGTAGGGTAGCGAAGTTATACACAACCAAAATGTCTTCTTCCATTATC
>JBHIFI010000100.1:0-4726 GCA_046761005.1 Thermoplasmata archaeon | reverse complement strand
TGAATCCCTTGTCCATCTTGTCGCCGAGACCGGTGAATCCCTTGTCCATCTTGTCGCCGAGACCGGTGAATCCCTTGTCCATCTTGTCCCCCAGCCATCCGAAATACTTGCGTGACGTTGCGAACCCCTGAAAGAGCTCGTAAGCCATGTCCTGAACCTTCACTTCGAACACGTTGAATTCTCCGGTTGGTTCCGTGAGTTCCCTCTCTATCCCTTCGATCTCCACGAAATCCATTTCCGCTCCTATCTGCTCCAGGAAGGAATCTATGTCCTCCTCTTCCCCCTCACAGACTATGTGAACGGCTCTATTGGGGAGGTTTTCGACGAATCCCACAAGCTTGTTCCTCTCTGCCATCTTCATTATGTAGGCGCGATATCCCGCCTCCTTGACCTCTCCCTGAACTATGATATCCGCTCTTCTCCTCATTTTCGCGTCAGAATGATCGTTGACGTATATATAGGGTTTGGAGCTGTTCTAGCCAGGAATTCTCACGATATGTGATTGTGGGACAAAAGCTCTGTTCCTTGGTGGGAGACAGTTCATGCCTTGCTCCCATTCCAACGCGGAAGAAACGGAGTCGTTCTCTCCAAGGGAGGATTGAATCGCTTCTCTATGCTCGTTTCATTGTGTGTCTTCATGTACTCTGCTATTGTATAATTCTGCTCCTCCGCTATGTTGATTGGATCGACTTCTATGAAATCTGGAATTCCGTCCTCGTCCACGTCTAGAGGTTGACCGTTCTCGTCTATGTAGGCTTGCATTGGGTCTCCGTATACCTTCTTGTCATTTGATTTGGTCTCATCGCCTTTCATCAACTCTATTGGGACATCGTATCCGTTGTATTCCTGTCCGTGGGATATGCCGTCTCCGTCCCAGTTTCCGGAAGTGAGATCGACGTACTGCTGCCATACACAAAGCAGTTTAGACCTCAACGTACTTATATCCCTACGCTGATTCAAAGCACTGGACCTAGCGGAGGAAGTCCTTGAAGAAAACCCTGTTCTCCATTTTCCTAGTTCTAATTCTCTCCCTCGGTGGAGTGGGGAACGCATCTGCCGAGGTTCAGGCACCGAATCTTTCGATCGGCGATACTTGGAAATATTCTGTCAATCTGGCGTTGAGCGGCCTGATAGGTGAGGCCGAGGAGGGACTAAGAAACGTCACCCTTCAGGGGACGATTACGATGATGATTGACTCTAACCAGACAGTGGAGGTCCTCAATCGGTCATACGACGTCTGGGTTATCGGCCTTGAAGGGGATTTTGACATAGAGTTTACTTACACCATTCCCGATGTGGGCACCTTCCTTATGCATGCTCCAGCCGAGGGCGAAGGGACCATTTTCCTAGACAATGAGTCATTCGAATACGTTAAGGCATCACTTTCCGTTTCGGCAAAGTTCCGTAGATACTCGCTTTTCTTCGAGTTGTTGGTGGAAGCAGAAACCTCTCTCAATGTCTCCGCGGACAATTGGAACTTCCCATACGATGTTGGGTCCGTCGGTAACACCTCAGGGCACGGAGTCAGTTACGCTCATTACGTCGCAAAAGTGAATGGTGCTGTAGTCGAAGAGAATGAAACGAGGCTATCATATGAGTACGATTCGAGCTATGAGTGTATAGAGCACAGGAACGTGACTGTTGAGGCTGGGGATTTTCAGGCATACAAGGTCAATGTCTCCTCACCGGGAATGTACTTCTTTTTCGGGTCGTTCGAAGGCCACAGGCATGAATTCTACTCGAACGGTGTGAACAACAACGTTATAGTTGAAGTGTATGGATCCGAAGGAGGTCTCTTGGGAGAATGGAGTCTCGACTATTATGCAGAGAGCCCTCCCGAGGTGAGCAATGGTCTTGAGAGCTTGTTGATCCTGCTGGTCGTCGTCATCGTAATGATTCTGATACTGATCGCTATCCTCGTTTCAAAAAGGAAATCTCGAAAAGAGGAGACTGACGACACCGAATACTTTGGCGGAAGAGAGGTGTGCAGAAGGTGCGGATCAGAGATTCCAAAGGGACAGACGAGATGCCCAAGCTGCGGCAGAGCAATATGGTGAAATAGCGAGAAGAGGATAGGGGGTGTGCGGACATGAAGATTGATAAGTTCCGTCTCGGAATAATCCTCGCAGTGGTTTGCCTGGGCATCTTGGTGTCAAGCTTCTTCCTACCATGGTGGACCATCGAATACAAGGAGAAGTCCCCGAATGTGGATGCTAGGACTGTTCACGACTTCAGCTTTTCAGGCATTCATACCGTCAACAGATTTGAGGTGCTGGAGACCCAACACGAAGACCGTCGAGAAACGGCCTATTCGGATATCAGCGGCTCCGACCTTGACACCCACTTCTTCAACCTTCTCCTCGCCGTGGCTGTAGGAATCATCCTCATCGTGCTCTTTCTGATTTCTCACTGTCTCTCGGGAAGAAAGAAGATTCTGAGATTGGTTGGCCTCATTCTCGGGTTTGCAGTGATATTTGTTGTCCTGAGTTCTGCAGTCTATTTCTATCTGTACGTGCCATATGAGGTTGGGAACTCCCATGATGATTTGAATATCTCACTTGATGCGGAGCTACCCGTTATCGATACCATGGCAGGTTCCAACAAGACAATCCTGTCTCAGACAATCAAAGAAACGGTCTGGGGCCCCTCCTTTGGATGGCATTCGACATTTGCAATATGTATAATTATGATATCCTCGATTGCGCTCATAGAATCTCCTCTAGGGAAGGAGGGGAAGGAAGAGGACTAACGTAGCTCGGAGAGGGGTATGGGCCTGTCCTCGAGAAGAACCTTGACAATGTGCCTGGATGTCTTGGGCGGGTAAACGTTATCACTCAAACCCATCGCTATTATCTCACCCTTTGTTATCTCATCGACGACTGCTCCAGGCCACGTTACCACTTCGATGGCACCATCCATATAATCAACAAGATAGACAGGTATCCTCGTGCATCCCAGCTTCTTTAGAGCTTCAAGCCTGTGGTGGCCATCCAAAATCACAAAGTCATTATCGTCCACTATGATGGGCTTGATGAGAACCCCGTCCTCAGCAATCTGCTTGGCAAGGTAATCCAGCATTTCGGGGTCTATTGCTTCATGGCTGTGAAGAATCGCGATATCCGTGATCTCGAAACGATACCTCATCCATACTCCCTCAGCCTCGGAATATGCAATTCCCTGCAAAACAGAATACCCCCGCCTGAAAGGACTCGGCAGACCTCATGCGCTCGATTATGGCTAGAGGCCTTAAAAACATTCCCCGGGCTAGGATATCTTTCCCTTTTTCATGCTCACTCGCTTGGGGAAATACCTCAGGATGATTATGTCACCCACGCTCTGTATCCAGCGATAGGGAACGGCTACTGATTTGGATCCCTCCACGAGCAGTGGGTTGGGTTCTCCTATGAATAACCTTTCGACGGTGGAGTTCTCCACATCTACTATCAAGTTGTTCACATTCCCCAGGAAAATCCCATCGTGGGTGTAGACCTGCAGTCCTATAACCTCGGAAATTTCCTCCAACATAGCAATCCCATCTGTCCCCTGTATGCAGATTTCACTATTTTATTCTTGTGTAGATGGGTTCCGATGGCTGACTCCTGGAGGGCAAATCGACCGCCAAAAGGATTAGCTAAGAGTGTGCTCTTGACTGTGGACAATGAACACCTATCTGAGTGATGAGGAGTACGATGAGTGGTTCTTCGATCTCGGCGGGGCTCGCGATGAAGTAGTGGAAATGCTTCGTGCGAGGGGGCTAGGCAAGAATTCCAGGGTCTTGGACATAGCGGCGGGACATGGAACCTTCACACTGAAAATCGCTGAAGCGGTCCGTGAGGGGGAAGTGGTCGCGATAGGCCTGGAGAATGATGTGAGAGACTACAAATGGTATCGCACGCAGGTCCCTGAGGGAAGGTTCGGCAATATAGTCTATTATCTAGAGATGGATGCGACGAAACTCGAATTCGAGGACGGCTACTTCGATTTTGTCGTTAACTTCCTTGGGCTCGAGGACATAAGAATGACTCGGGGCAAGAGCGGATTAGCACGCGCTCTTCAGGAAATGGCCAGGGTTGTTCGTCCAGGGGGATTTGTGCAGATAGCAATCGGTGTCTATGGCGAGGAAAAGGACGAGGTCTTACTGAAAAAAGTGGAGAGGTTCATAGGTCACAACGCTGTCTTCCCATCCCCCCAATTCTTCAGAAGTGAGCTGAGAGAAAATGAATTGAAGATAGAAGAGGAACTCCTCCCGGTCCCGGGAAGGAAGCTGACAGCAGAACAAGCGGAAAAGGAAATCAGATTCGCATGCGAGAGAGCCCCTCAAGTGTTCCAGAAGTATGGTGTGAGAACGCGGGATTTCCACGATGTGTGGAAGAGATTTGGCAGCGAAATAGAAAAGGTGGGTCTTGCCCACTATTCAAGGATACTGTGCATCGTTTCCAAGAAAATCAGGGATGCCACGCGATAGGGCTTTCACAGAGGCGGGATTCCGACCCGACGGCAGGCAGGTCTTACTGCACAGTGATTGTGTCACCAACAGCCCACGAAACAGGGCATGTGGAAAAAGGAGTGTGAAGGCACAAAGTAATTATTATAGAGGAGTCGCTATAAACATCTGGAACAGTAGCAAGAAAGTCGAGAATTGAGCGATCTTGAGATAACACACTGAGTTTTCTACACAGCCCACGAAACACGCAAAAAGCTTTTTAACACAGAGGAATCATCAAAA
>JBHIFI010000099.1:0-4777 GCA_046761005.1 Thermoplasmata archaeon | reverse complement strand
GAGCGATTGCTTTTCTCAGCCAGAGTCCGTGATCGCCCTGGGCTGGATCGTTGTCCGGATAGCCGAACGGAGACATTCGCATGTTGTATGCAAGGTAGAAGAATCCCTTCTCGGCAGTCGTCTTTATCCCGACATTCGGATCTGGTATGAGATCGCTTACGAACTCAGGAGGAACAGACCAGGAGACGACATCTATCTCTCCCGCCTGAAGTGCAAATACAGCTGCCTGTGGGGTCTTGTATATTTTGAAGAGCATTCCATCGATGTAGGGCTTGTGCATGTAGCTGAAGAAATTGCCTTGGCAGATACCACCCTCCTTCTTGCAGGCGAGGACATCTGTCTTATAGTTCTCATATTTGTCTATCCGCACGGACACACCTGGCTTCCACTCACCAAACTCGAATACACCGGTCCCTATGACGACGTCATCCGTCATAAGCCAAGATTCTGCCTTACTGAACTGAAACGCTTTTGGATCTGCTGCAGGATATCCATTGTGCCTAACCGGATCGTATGCATATCTGAAATTCTCGTGGATATTCTCCTGCCAGTTCAAGCACACTCCGTTTTCTGCTTCTCTGCATACCTTTCCGGTTCCCTCCCATATGTGCCTCGGAAGGACGCCCCCTGCATTCAAGGTCCAGTCTGTGAATCTAGCGTATGTCGCCGTCTGGGAGAAGTGAAGCGCAAAGACTAGCGAAGTATTAGTCCCAACGGGTATGTCATCGTCCCAATTGGCCTCGACGGGCCACACGTTCAACCATCTGCTAGTTGAATAGTTCGATCCAGGCAGATTATTCTTGTCCTTGAGAACATCAAGGGAGGTCGTAAGTGGATGCAGAGCGTCGAGATGATATGCGAACAGAACATCGTCCATAGTTGCCTGAACTCCATCATGGAAGTAGACACCGTTTAGGTCGTAGTAGGCGGTAACTTCGAGTGGGTCTCCCGCCGTTTTGGTATAGACCCCATACTCATCCAGCTCGAAAACACCACTATCATCTGCATCGATTCCCAAGAGATTGTAAGGAATAGGATCTTCTGTTGCCGGGTCTACCTGACCCACACCCTCATATATGGGGGCTAGAACGTTGCTGCTCCAGACATCGTTTACTGCGAGGAAGTTTCTTGACTTCATGTCATCCTGAGCGCCGATTCTCAAGATCAGCTCTTGCCTTGTCTCAGTTGCCTGAGCCATTTGAGCCACAGCACCGAAAAAGGCCAGGAAAACAAAGGCCATCATCATACCGAGGGCAATCGAGCATTTCTTTGCATCGAATCTCTTTCCTACACCACTCATAGGTCTCCCCGTTCATTCTAAAGAGCTATGTGGTTTATAATAAATTTGGTATACCCTTTTGTAATTCCGCTTGAATAGAAGAGTAGCGTGGTGAGCAGTTGCGCACCAAAACGAAATTAGTCGTGTAGCGTTCTGCACAAATTCTCAATACTTGACTCTCTCCACCGGCCATTGTGTTTGGCAAGAACATCTCCTTCTATCGTTGTATTCGAATCCACGCGACCAGAGTATTGCGAAGGCTTGAAGCTCTTTTCAAGCAAGGTGAAGATTCTGGATAGCCTATCCTCTTCTTCCCTTGGTATGCCTGCCCTTCGCTTCAGGAGCTTCCTTGCGAGCCTCTCTGATTTGTCTCAACGTAGCCTCCAGCTCCTTTCTTAACTCCGCCGCAATGAAACGTTTGGAGAAATAGTCAGCCCTTGCCGCGATACCGATCTTTCCCGCAAATGCTCTGGCAATCGCTCCTCTTTGCCAGTAGGGGGACTGGTGAATGTCTGGATGTTGAAAGAGGACACCGTGTTTTGGAGGCTTGGTTTTGCTTTTCAGATGCCTAAAGAGTGCTTTCTCGGCACCTAGAAGTTGAATCGTACTTGAAGGCATCTTGGCTAACCGCTCAAGACCTCCAGCCAAGTCCATAAGCCTAGCACCAACTATTGGTCCTGCGACCTCCGTGATGTTGGGCGCAAAGGACCTCATGCCCTTCTCGATGTATCTTTGAAGCGAGTCTTTACTCGACTTTGCATCTTCTATCAGGCCGGCCAATGCCGAAATGGATATCTCATCCTCAGGAGTGAGGTCAAATCCAACTGATTCCTCCTCTCTCATCTCTGGGATTTTTTCCTTGCTTCCAAATTCCGACACCAAACGGACGAATTGGTCTCCATCAACGAGTTTTTCCAGCTCAGGAAAATGGAGTCCATACCATTCCCTGAGTCTGCCATAAAGGATATTAATCGCCTTTTCCAAATCGTCCAGTGCGTTTATCGCTTGAGAGATATGATCGTCTCTCCCCACGGCTTTGCTCATCTTCTCCTTTGCAACCAATATCATGGCCTCGTGGAGCAGCTCTCTTCCGAAGTCGTAGTTCTCGGGCGGAATGAAAGGAACCTTGACATCCATACTGACTCCTCCAATCCTCTCCAGTCTACCCTCCGCTACAAAGAACTCATCCAGTCCCTTGACGAGTTCTTTTTCCTCTCCTAGGATTTTGAGGTCACCCACTTTTTTCATTCTCGTCGCAATCTCCCGAGAATTCCTTGGGAACAGCTTGTATTTCACTATTCTATCTCCATCAAGGAGGAAGGAGCCGAACCAAGTTGTTATGAGAATCATCCTACTCCCGTCTGAAACAAGAGGATTTCATTTGAATTCAACCTCGAAGTGATCGCCCTTTGGGATTATCATTATGATGTTTCGACTGGTAAGGTACTGAACTGCTTTTTCAACCTGTTCACGATTGATATTTGTTGCCTCAGATATCTTGCGAGTGAGATATTCCATATGACCTTCCACGGGAAGAAGGAAGTGACCCGCCATCTTGAGCTTTGTTTCTATGAACTGACCCACACGCAACTCCGTTGTCGAATAGTATGTCTCCCTTCCAGTGTGGAGAAACTCTCCCTTGTAAGCCTTGCATTTAGGACATCTGTATCGGGGGATATCTGTTTCGTCTGTCACCAGAATCAGGTCGCCCTTCCCGCAACGCTCACATCGCATGTTAACTAGCGGTTTCTTGACAGTCTTCACATCAAGAGCATTGGAAGGATCGAAAAGCTGAAGTAGGTCTGTCCCGCACCGGGGACATAGTGATTCATCTTTCAACTCAAAATAACAGATAGGACACTTCGTCATCACACCCACATCGCCGATACCAATAAGAAGTTTCCGAACTTCACCCGTGGTTTCTGGGAAGGCACCTCTCCATGGATGATATTGGGATTTTTCCGGGCGGGCGCTATCCTTCCAACGACCTTATTTCGTGAGGTTTGTGGATTCCCCTTTCCGTTATTATTCCAGCTATCAAGTCTGCGGGAGTGACATCGAACGCAGGGTTTCTTGCTCTGGCATTCCCGGGAGCTATTCTGGTACCTTCAATTGCCAAAACCTCGCTTTCACTTCTCTCTTCTATAGTGATGCTTTTTCCATCCTGCAGTGAGAAATCTATGGTGCTCGTGGGCGCCGCAACATAGAATCTCACTTCGTTATCCTTTGCAACGAGGGCCTTCTCGTACGTGCCTATTTTGTTTGCAACATCCCCGTTGGCTGCAATTCTGTCTGCGCCGACTATGACGAGATCAACCTCTCCAGACTGCATCAAACGGCCCGCTGCATTGTCCACGATTATCGCGTAATCTATCCCTTCGTTGGCGAGCTCCCAAGCGGTGAGTTTTGTACCTTGGAGTCTAGGACGTGTCTCATCAACGTACACGAAAATTTTCTTCCCGCTTCTGTGCGCCTCCCTCATGGGCGCGAGTGCGGTTCCGTAGTCGACTGTTGCCAATGCGCCCGCATTGCAGTGAGTCAGAATCGAGTTTCCATCATCGATGATCTCGTTGCCATTCTCCCCAATTCTCTTGCACATTTCTGAGATTTGGGATACATAGTCTGAGGCCGCCTTAATTGGAGGAATCCCTTTCTCTAGATGCTCGAGCATATGGTCAATGGCATAGAAAAGGTCGTACGCAGTCGGTCGGGTATTTTTCAGCCTTGTGGCGGCTTCATGCAGAGATTCCTTTTTCAGCGCCGCGAGAGCGATTCCATAGCATGCCGTAGCTCCAATTGCCGGAGCTCCCCTTACCACCATAGTCTCTATCGCTCTAGCAACTTCCTCGACAGTTCTTGCCTGATAGAACTTTATCTCATTGGGTAGGAGGTTCTGGTTTATCAGCCAGACGCTATCATTCTCCATCCACACCGTTTTGAGGTCGCGGACCTTTCCGTCGACAACGACTCTCAGGGGCTCACCTCTTCTTCAGTGAGCTCAAAAGATCGGAGAGGCGGGGCGGTTCAAGCTCCCTCTTCATCTCGCTCTCCAGTGAATCATAATACGCTATCTGGCCTTCCACTCTCGCGAGCTCCTTAAGAATCTCATTCTCCTCCTCTGATAATACTCTGAGCTCTTCTTCGAGATCTTTCCGCCTAAACCTCCATCGCTCATACTCTTTCTGCAGGGCATCGAGCTCTTTCATATTTCACCTCATGGACTCGATTCTCATGGTGGAAATCTCCTGTGGGACTGTTGTCTCCTTGAGCGATGCCATCACTTTGTCGAAACGAGCCAGTTGCTTGTTGACATGCTCAAGCTTTTCTAGAATGGCTTGTTTCTGATTCCTGATTCTTTCTAGCTTTGTCTGCAAGAAGTCCCTTCTTTTCTTCCACTTCTTCTGTTCTTCGAGGGTAATTAAGACACTCTTGATAGCCATCGTCTCTCCCGGTCGCATCACAGTACGAGATATAAAAGAATACCGTCAATCATCCTGA
>JBHIFI010000098.1:0-4948 GCA_046761005.1 Thermoplasmata archaeon | reverse complement strand
CATAATTTGGATATCTGAGAACATCGAGAACGTCCATGGTTATTCATTGCTTGAGGGGAAAGGATTTATTGCTGGAAGAGGAATTAGGGTATGGTGTTGATGATGAAAAGAGGGTCAGATGACCTAATGGGATGATTGACCCTATGAGTGCTGAAACACCGTCCGCATTCACCTTTGTGTATTCTTTCCGCATTAACCCTGTGATGGTGCCAAGGCATAAACAAGATTGGCTATAGGAATATGAAAACGCCACAGAAATTCCCTCCGACCCTTTCGTATACGCCATTCTGCTATTCGAAGAACATAGTGGAGGAGACATCCTTGTCTTGAAGTTCCAAGCCTCATCCAAGATCTCATGGTTCCTTGGGAGGTTTCCGAGGAGACCCCCACGTCCCATGTTTTGCTCTGCTTGCCTACTTGTGATGTTCTCAAGCATCGTGCGTATCCTGGGAACCGTCTGTAGGAGAGGCAATTACGCAGTTTCGAACGTGAAAGGATTGGGAACGGGACCTGGCACGAGCGGGAGGCCCGCCTTATCCTCTATGTAGACGATGTGAACGTAGTATGAAGTGCTGGGGGAAAAATCATTGTGAGTGAGAACTAGCCTCGTGTCGTTGTCATACCAGGATATACCCCAACCGCCTGGGTCTGGAGTCGATGTGAAGTTTAAAGTTCCCAGATCCATCGGCTCGCTGAACCATATCGTTATGGGGCGGTCCAGTGGGACAGCCACTTCCCCATTGAGTGGATCAGTAGAAACTATGTAGGGTGAAATACAGATCGTCCTAAACTGCCATGGATTTGGAACAGGACCTGGTATGAGTGGCTGGCCGCTCATACTGTAACCGCCCGTGACTTCCACGGCATAGATGGTGCATTCCTGCCACCGAGGATCTGGACATATCTCGAGGGTTGTATTGTTGTTGTACCACGCAACTACCACTGGCGTCGATGGCATGATTGTGAATGTGACCGTTGCCGGATCCATAGGTTCACTGAAGACTATGACAATGCACTGATTCAGAGGGACGTCAATTTCTTGGTGGGAGGGTGAAGTTAGGATAATATAGACTCCACCGCCCGCCGTATAGAAGGAGAACCAATAGGGCCCTGGCGTCAGGTCCCTTCCATAGGGATCCTTTGCGTGCTCTACAATTACACTAATATTTGACCAAGGATCGAATGGATTCGCGTGGATGAGAGTCGCCGTGTCATTGTTGTAGACAGTTTTACTCCATATCTCCACCCAACCGCCCGGATCGGGGGTGATGTTCCAATGGAAGGTCTGAGGAACTATCTCAGTCGAGAACTGAATAATTATGTCTCTCCAAAGGTCCACATCATGCTCAAAGTCGTATGGATCTGTCATGACTACGTGTGGGGCGGCTCCAATCCACGTTGTAAAGGACCAGGGATTTGGAACAGGCCCAGGAACGAGAGGATTGTCCTCGAGGTCCTCTCCTTGCATTATCTCAAAGGTAAAAGTAGTGTTCTCCGGCCACGGGTTATCAAGGAGAATTTCTAGAAGAGTATTGCCCTCGCTCCAGTACTGGGAATAACCGCCTGGATCGGGCGATACTATCCATCCTACAGAGGACGTATTCATCTCCTTGCTGAACTTCACCAAAATAGAGGTGTTCAGCGGGACATCTGTTTGTCCATCTGCGGGATAGGTCCAAACTATGTATGGTGGAGGAGAGGGCTTGTTGGGGACTTCCCATACCTGGGGAAGGTCTACCCACACCCAGTAACCTTCACACGCACGCATGATGTCGTTCCCTGTCAATTGCTTCAGATGGAAAGGCGGGACATCGTTGTATCCCTGAACCTTCATCCAATCTATCCGAGCCAGGGCATTGGAAACCCTCCTCTCGAGGAATGAGGGATATCCCACGAAGTTCCATTCATGTCCTAGGGCTATGTAGGTGACCTCTGGGACAAGACCCGCCACAACCAGGTAATCGGCTCTGGCGATATCAATCCAGAATCCCATGGTATGATCTATCTCGAAGAGCGTGCGATATGTTTTGAATGTCCAATAGGACTTCCAATGATGACTTTGGTCGGATGATTTGTAATATCGAATATGCTTGTAGCTTCCCTCTAGTGTTTGAAGAACTACCTCAAGAGTGGTATCCTCTTGAACGAGGGGAATGGAGGCTATCTGCTTTCCCTCCTCGAAATACCTAACGAACTTCCCCGCTTGTCCGCTGCGATTAGAATTGCCGCTCGTGTCATTGGCCTGCACGTAGTAGAAGTAGTTGCTCCAGTCGCCATCTCCCGCCAGAGCATGAATGAAGGAGCTCTCGCCCTTGTTCACTTCTCCAAGATAGGAATAGCCCTCGCCATCGTAGTCGTATGCATCTGAGTAGTATATCGCATAGTGGGAGACATCGTTGTCACCCGCTCCGTCATCGGCAGAGAGGGACCAGCTTATGAGGACGTTTTCGTTGTCCGAGCCTTCCAGAACAGCTGACATCAGGACAGGCGCGGTTGGCGGATCAGAATCCGTTTTTTCATTTTCCTCGGAAGAACTTCTGGGTATGGTGAACCCATGAGAAATATCGGATGATATCGGTAGTTGCATGGATAGAATAGCGAAGAAGAGAATGACTGAATAGAGGACGCTAATCATCCTTGTTTTTCTCGCACCAGCCCACTTATTTCGGCAAGAACGAATTCTGCCCACGGAGACTCCTCCACTGTTTTTCTTCAATAGTGTATGCATATAAGTCTATTTTGGTACGATTTTCTAATTGTTTAAACCGAACTTGAAGGAACTATGAAGAACATCCACCATGAATACTCGGCGGGCCGGATATAGAAAAGTCCGCTATGTTGGTCAAGAGAATAGAGTGTTGTCTTTTCGACATAGACATGTAATCCTTTTTGAAGAATACAAGAGGATTTCCTCGAGGAATAACTTACCTACCAAGCCGTGCTCAGCTAGATGATCTCGGAATGTCGTTGGCCCCAAAGCCCAGGTCCTTGCCGTGAGCGATGAGTAACCGGTATACCTACCTTGTCACTTACTGGCACTTCGACCACCCCACCGTGCTCCACTCTCGCTTTTCCGCTAGGACTCCGTGGAACGACGCATATCTCATCTGTCGCCGAGAAGGACATGCCGTCGTAGAACTCCCATGTCAGCGTTGCGTTGCTAAAACCGATGGGGAAAGTGCCCGCCTCATCCTGTATCTGCACGACCATATCATCGATGTCATCGCCATCCACATCCTCGATGTGTGCCAAGAGCTTGTCGCTCCTGCCCACCCTCTTGACCTTGAGGCCGTTCAGCTCCACCGTCGCGGGATCGATGTTGGTGACGTCCATAGTCATGCTGCCAAGTATCGCAACCGGGATCACGCCATGGCCATTGTTGTTGAAGCAATTGGGGTCGCTCCCGGGCTTGATGTCGATCTCAACCTCATCCGGGCATACGACGGCTTCCAGCCTGATCCAATCGTGGAATGTTCCGTCACCTGTCGTATGCAGAAAGCGGAACTCGTGCCAGCTCAGCCCTATCGGACTCAGCGTCATGTTGTGTTGGACGAGCGGGTAGTCGTCCCAACCCTTATCGTAGTCGTATCCGCCCCATTCCACGAAAGTCGCTGTCTCGCCGCTATCGATGAATGTGATAGTCTTCGTCTCCATGGCACTCTTCCCTGGCGACCACGATATGGTGAGCTGACCACCGCACGGCATCTCGCCATACCACTCGATGCTGAGGTCTATCGCATATCTGCGCCTGTAATCGGGCCCCCAGGGAAACTCGTCGACAGGTGTGGTTCCCACCACAAAAGGGTTTGTGAAAGGTGGGTATAGATTTCCGGGGCCCTGCCAGTTGAACTCGTCCGCGTAGCTGGTATAGTGCCCCGTGGCCGGGTCGATTTCCTCAACGTCCCCGATCTGCCACAGGGTCGTTGGGTTATTCCCTTCCACACTCGGCAAGGACATCTCCGCAAACGCAGTCAGGAGCATTCCCATCGTGGCCAAGACTACTACACATCTTCTTCGCATGTTAATACCACATTCAAGCTTTGAGTACTTTCCATAAGTTGAAAGATTCTATGTACATATGAACATTTAATTCTTCTTCTCGAAAAGTGGACAGATTGAGCCTAGGGTTCCACAGATCAGCTCTGTGTAACCCGTACGACATACTCTCTTATGTCGAAAAAACCTCTAAAAGAGCCGAGAATGATTCCATTATCTTGGTGAGATATGAGAATTCTCCAGCGACGCAACTGTCTGGCTATCCCCATTCTCGATCAAGAACGTGGTATGATTTCCAAAACAATAGAAAAATCGGCTGTTTTTGATGTAGTTCTCATCAGCGAATACCATCGTTTCCGTGAGGATCTACACCTCTCTAATAGTATTGGGATGTTCTGGAGTCCATTTTGCTATGGGGAGAAGTGTCAGAGTTCCTTGCGCAGTACCGCACTTGAGAAGACGGATACAATTGGATACTTACTGTCGAGACGGTATCTGCCTCTACCCTCACCCAATATCCATATCCAGCCTGAAGCACTTCCGAATCTCCAAGCACTCTCAGATAATAGGGAGGCACAGAATCGTGTCCCTCCACACGAACAGCTCCTATACTCATCTTCAGATCCGATATGGTATGGGAGGAATTGAAGGAAGGGAAGGAGATGAGATTCCATCCCTCGTATAGATGTATCATGGTCTGGGCGGGAACCACTCCCGCTACCGTGAGATTAGACTCCTCTGTCACGTTAACCCACAATCCCATTGTGTGGTTGATGTTCCACAGTCCTCATCTGTAGTCCTTGAAGCCCATGTACCACTTCCATTCTCCCCTCGAGGAATCGTAGAACCATGCTTTGTCGTACCTGACCGTTTGAAGCGCACGCTCGACTGATTCATTGGACTGAACAAGTGGGACGGAAACGAGGTTTGGTCCTGTCGCGAGCGGGCGGGT
>JBHIFI010000097.1:0-4953 GCA_046761005.1 Thermoplasmata archaeon | reverse complement strand
GTCCTCTCGAATGAATTCCTGAACTACAATGACTGGAGGGGCGAAGCTACTGTCATAGAAGTACTCCAACATTCCTTCCCCATAATCTGGAACAATTCATTTGAGTCTGCCAGTCGTTCAATCTATATCTCATATTCTGGAGGTGTAATCGAAGGAAATAGTGGATACGTTAGGAACTATCCGTGGCCAGGTAATGATACAGGCAAAAGACCCTGTGGAGGGGTTGGGTACTATGTCGACCACTCCTTGGAGCCTCTCGATATCGTAGGAAACTGGATTAACTACACCGGCTACTCCATATACTTGGTGGAATCTTCTCCACGCATAGAGAGAAATCACATACTTCACGACTTCTATCCTCCTGGCTTCGTCTTCAATGACTACAAAGATGGTCCGGGTGTGAGTTGGGACGAAATAAATAGATGTGCAATTTGCGTCTATCACAATTCATCGCCTTTCATTGCAAACAACACACTCATAGGTAATTCGTACGGAATCTCGATAGAAGGCATACAAGGTAAGATTGCCAGGCCGATTATTTTCAACAATACGATAGAAAAGACAGGCTGGATGGCCATAAGTAGCAGTGGCTGGAGCCCTGAGTATCCTGCAAATAGTGAGCCCAATATCATCGAGAATACCATAAGAAACAGTACAGGTGCAGGCGTTTTTGCGGCGGATGATGGATGGGCTAACATCACAGGCAACATCATAGAAGGCACTCACGGCTTGACGCTAAAGAAACCAGATACAGCGAACGAAACTGATGAACACTATCGGAGCGCCATATCAATAGGTGGTTGGGAACCCAAATTTCCAGGGAAGGACATAGGACGCGGCAATAAGTATGTTGCAAACAACACCATATCCTTCGGAAACCACAGCAGTGGTATTTTCATATACTGGACGCCCGTTACGAACCTCACGGTCTTCAACAACACGATATCTGAGTATCCGACAGGAATCTATGATGACAAGAGGTCTGACTACCATCTCATAGAGAACAACACGATTTCCGGCATACAGGAGGGCATAAGGATTCAGAGTCCCGCCTCTCCTGTCTTGCTGAACAACTCGATATCAAACACCACAAGGAGCGAATCGAAGGGGATAGTGTTTTTCGGGAAGACGGCGAGGAATAGTCCCTATGTGCTCAAGGAGAACAACAGCATAAACAACACGCGTTACGGCATCTTTCTCAATTACACCGGTGAATACATTACTCTCATAGATATCGATTGGGTGCACAATACCTCATATGCCATATACACGAATCGCTCCATACCAACCATGAAGAGAGTGGACATCCACGGCAATCCCGATGGCTTTGGACTGTTCTCCATCGTCTCCTCTCCTCAGATTGATGAGGACAGCACCTTCAGGGAGAACTCAAATGGTTCCTATTTCTTCGGAGCGAACGGGACGCTGGATCCTTGGATTTATGACAGTCATTTTGACGATAACACTCGAAATGGAGTCATACTCAATACCACATCGATTTACATCGAGTATTTGAATGCCTCTCGAAATGAGCGGGGTATCCTGGCTTACGGAAGCACGGAGGGAGAGCCAGTCTACATGAACATGAAGCAAGGCAATCTGACTTACAACACGGTGGGACTCTACATGTTGCATGGGCGCTCTGGACAAGATATCCACGGCAATAACATAAGCGGCAATCAGTGGGGAAGCTTCATCAAAGCGAGTTCTCCTGACATTTCATACAATGACTTCATGAACAACACCTATGCGCTGGTCCTCTATCTGGATTCGGCTTCAAAGGTCGAGTGGAACACCTTTTCAAACTCCGCGAACCACACGGAAGTCAGGTATGGCATCTATATCGAAGACTGCAACTATCGAAGCAGGCAGATCTCCTTGAGCAACAACACATTCTCATATGTGAACCAAAGCATCGAAATCGAGAGTTCCGGGAAGGATTACACAGGACATGATAGGAACATACTGGTCGATTACAATAGATTCAGATACTCGAACTATTCAATCACTATCTCTTCCTCGGGTACATCTGGTAAGCCCATCGGAATCAAGAACAATAACGTCACGCACAATATTGAAGGTAAGGCGATAGGCATATACTCTTCCATTGGAGAGATTCTTGTGGTATCCAACTATCTATGGAATGTCTCCGTTGGCGTCTACATCCAATCGCCTTCGGTGACTGTGGAGAGGAATACGATTTCCGTGTGGGGATGGGGACCTACACCGATTGATTCCGGGCCTCGAGGGATATACACTAATCATGGCACGACAATCATAGGAAACAACACACTCGATACTACCTCAAGAGACGTAGGTTGGACGGAGGTCAATGGCATCAGAGGAATCTGGAGATTCGCATTTAACAACTCAGTTAAGAGCTATGAGTACGGCTTTAGGATAGAAGGAGGTATCAATTCAACCATTAGAGGAAATCACATCGAAGAGAACGGCGCCGGAGTGAGGCTCTGGGGGGCAGGCGTGGATCCACTTATTGAAGAAAACACCTTCGTAGACAATGTGGTTGGCGTCCTCGTTCAGAGCAATTCTTCACCGACCATCCTCAATAACACGTTTGAGAGCGTGGGTTACCTGAGCGCAGGGATAAAAGTCGAATCTGGAACTCCTGTCATAGAGGGAAACACAATATACAACATCGGCCAAATGGGAATATGGATAACCGGTAATGGAAATCCTGAAATAGTGCAGAATACCATATCATACAATGACTATGGGATAAAGATCCAAGGGGGGAACGCAACGATTCACAACAATAACAGCATTCATCACAATCAGTGGGGAATATACATGAACACATACAATGCTCCTGAGGTATCAGAAAACAACACCATCTACAACAACACGCAAGCAGGAATATGGATTGGTATGAATGTGGGCACATTCCTCAAGCAGATATGGTGGAATGACATAGTGAACAACAGTGTTGGAATTGATGTGGAGGACGATCCCGGACAGGACAACTACTTCCACTGTGAGTGCAATTGGTGGGGAGATGCCAATGGACCGAATGATCCAAACCCACCTCCTCCGGACGGAGATGGTCCCCCGGACTGGAATCCCAACCCGAACGGACAGGATGTTGACGACTACTTCTGGTACAGGGAGAAGCCTCCAAAGCCAGCACCAAGACTGTACTGGCTCGTGGAGCCCTCCCTTAATTCAACCACATGCTACAATGAGCCGTCATGAGGTGATTGGATGAAAGCAATTCCGTTTCTCGTCGCAATACTTCTTTCCTCTTCAGCATTGGCATTTCTCATTCCTAGTGGCCCTTATGTGAATGAGGAAGAACAGCCATCCCCTTTCTCATCCGATTGGAGAATCGAGCCCATTGCCTACTTCGGTGGAAGCTCTGAGCCTGACATCGCCATCGATTCCTTGAACAGACCTCATGTTCTCTACTGCCCGCCAGGGGAGGTATGGTACGGTTTTAGGGCCAACCTCACTTGGAATTTGGAGTTAGTTACTGAAACAGTTGGAGGAGGCATCTGCGGTACGATGGCTCTCAACGAGGAAGACAACCCGCATTTGAACTTCTACATTCCTTCAAAAGACCTACCGCTCTCGTATAGATACGCATACAAGAAAGGAGGCTCCTGGCATTTCCTTCCAGTCGTTGACGATGCAGCAGACATGGAGATAGACTCAGAGGGGGCTACCCATGCTGTAATAGGACGTTGGGATCCGAGTGGCTCAAGACGCATCCTCCTGTCCCACGTCACCTTGAGGGATATCAACTGGACCATCGAGGACGTTGATACTCTTTCTCCAAGTGGAAACATGGGCTCTGCTTGGGCATCCCTCCAATTGGATGGAAATGACAATCCACACATTCTATACTACGCGGATACGATAGGAGAGGTCCGCTACGCGTACAGGGAGAATGGAACGTGGAAGATAGAGGTCGTGGATGTCATAGGGAACATACAGATTGTCGGCAGACAAGGAAGCCTTGCATTAGATTCCAGAGGAAGGCCTCATGCCTCCTACTATGTTCGATTGGGAAAATTCGATGCCGAGATAAGGTACGCTACTCATGGAGATGTTGACTGGTACATTGAATCGGTGGATCGAGGAAGCTTTCCAAGCATTGATATGAACTATAGTGGTGGCCTAACTCTTCTTTACCGCTGGGGACAACCCATTAATCCAGATAACACAAGCTTCGATTCGGATCTCATCTACGCAACCCGAAACAATGACTCCTGGGCGAAAGAGACTGTTTTTGACGGTCACCAGTACATTGAGCCAAGACTCGATATTCGAGTAACACAATTTCCGACGTTTGAAAGAGATTCCTGCGGTAATCCTCATGTTGTCTTCTATCTCTCGCGATGGGAGGGCATGGATGGCTCAAACTCAGGAGTCTATTACGCGACGAATGGCGAGCCATGCCCACCAGAGCCCGAGAGCGAGCCATCCGTCTCGCTTGACATCGACCCGAACACTCTGAACCTGAAGTCAAGAGGAAGATGGATAACCGCATACCTCGCGGTCGAGAACGCTTCTGTTGAGGATATCGACATATCCTCTATCCTGCTGCAGGACACTCTCGTACCAGAGAGATACGACTACCAGGACGACGTGCTCATGCTCAAGTTCGATCGCCAGGAACTTCAATCCGTTCTAGTAATAGGCGAATCGGTCGAGATCAAGATAGGCGGGAAGTGGAAGGACGGGACTGAATTCGAGGCATACGATTGCATCAGAGTAATCAATCCTGGAAAAGGCTGACACCACGACCAAGACTTGGCAATCCCTATCAAGAAGCTCTTGAGAATGTCGTACATCGTGGTCTCAGGCGTTTCTTCGGCTTCTCTCACCTTTGATTGGCTACAGAAAGTGAGAGAATTTGTCGTACACGATAATGAACATGAACAATTCTGGGAGTATCGGTTCAGATTCCAGTCTGACATGTCCCAGCTCTCTCAG
>JBHIFI010000096.1:0-4982 GCA_046761005.1 Thermoplasmata archaeon | reverse complement strand
GTCGGGCACGTCCTCC
This sequence comes from Thermoplasmata archaeon, assembly GCA_046761005.1. Taxonomy (GTDB): domain Archaea; phylum Thermoplasmatota; class Thermoplasmata; order RBG-16-68-12; family JAGMCJ01; genus JAGMCJ01. Next base: position 4,966 of record JBHIFI010000096.1, on the reverse strand, counting down.
AGAGGCCCGGTCCTTCGCATCGGATGTCTCGGCACCCGCGCCGCAGCCAAGCCAAAACCTCGAAGACCGCAGGTTCCCGCCGAACGGATTGCCAAGGCAGACCCAAATGTAGCCCTATCGATCCCAAATTTCACGGAACTCCAGGTTCTCGGTCGGGAAGTCGTTCTTCTCTCTGGGGTGAACGCTCGGAAAGAGCACTTTGCGTAGTAAAGTGCTCTTCACAGCGAGGAGACCGGCATGCAAATCGCCCGGCCCCACGTATGCAGAATCACCAAAATGCACTTATACTCATTTGGTAATATTGCATATCGTGTCCGATTTCAAGCTTACGCCTACGGAGATAAGCGCGCTAAGGACTATTGCAAGAGAGGGAGAGGTATCTCTTCAGGAGCTGAGCAGAGCACTAAAGAAATCCCTTCCATACACGTCACAGATTGAGTCATCTCTTGTCTCAAAGGGCATCATTGAGGTAGATAGGGACGGAAGATCCAATAAGCTCAGATTCTCAGAGAGGATTCACGGGATTGCATTGAGACTTTTCATCACGGAGTTCGAACATCTGAGTCTCGAAAGGATTCTGAGCTTCTCCAACATAGAGGTTCTATCGAGCTTGATCGGGAAACCGGTGAAACTCGACGAAATCGTGGACGAAACCAATCTGAGCAAGAGGACGGTGACCTCTTCTCTAACGAATCTCAAGGCGCTCGGAGTGGTCGATATGACCAAGGATTTCAGATATCAGATAAGCGAAAGATTCAGCACCCTCCGGCACGCGCTCGTGGAGCTGCGGAGGTATCTGAATGAGAGGATGGCACGGGAGGTATCTCCCGATGCCGTAATCATATGGCAGTGGAAAAAGGAGTTCCTGTTCAGAACCAGAACGCCCATCAAGCGGAAGGACTGCCTTCTAACAGCGCTGTCCAAAGCGCCCGATTTCGGCATACAGCTTTTTCTGCCGGATTCCTATTACTACTTCAGATCGCCCTTCAAGAAGAGGATTCGGGTGGAGGATGTGATCTTGCACGCGCTCCTCATTGGTAGGACCGACGCGAGAGTTCTCATGGTTGTTCTTCTGCTTTGGAGGAAGCATGAGAGAGGACTGAAGACAAGCTATCTTATGAGAGAGGCCGCGAAGTACGGCTTGAAGACGCTGGTCACTCACATCGATAAGTTCTTAAAAGAAGGCGTATCTGAATGGGAGTATCTTCCGAGCATGGAGGAATTCAAGAAAAAGGCGAGTGAGTACGGGTTGTGAGAACTAAGGAAGAGCGTAGGACCTTCATGGAAAGGGAGCTCATATCGCAGCTCATGGAGATTGGCAAAGCGCTTCGAAGCAGGGCGACTCTTTACCTGATCGGCGGATGCGCGATGGTTCTCAGAGGCAGCAAGGTTGCCACGAAAGACGTGGATGCTGTCTTGACGTCGCCTCATGAGCTTGCTGAGGTCGTGAGGGCGTTGAGGGAAATTGGATATGTGGAGGTCAAAGAGCTGCCCCGTCATTATGAGAAACTGGGCGCGTCTGCTGTGCTAAGAAACCAGCAGCTGATGCAGTTTGACCTGTACTACAAACAGGTATGCAACGGCTTGGAAATCACCGATTCGATGAGGAACAGGGCGCGGCTGTACGCCGAGGAGGGGGACCTCTCAGTCTATCTGATGGCGCCTGAGGATATCATCCTGTTCAAGAGTATTACCGAGCGCAGCGGCGATCTGGCGGATATGGCTGCTCTTGCAGGCGTCGAAGTCGACTGGGATGTGATAGTGGAGGAGTGTGCAGCTCAAGGCGGGAGAAGAATCTGGCTAGCGTTCTTGTATCAGAGGCTGCTGGAATTGAGAAGAGCATATGGTGTGGACGCACCCGTGTTGCGCAAGCTGAAAAGGGCGGCAGAGGAGGACCTGGTATCATCCCTTATGAGAGTGGCAATCGAAAGAAGCGACGGCACATTCGAAGGGATTGCGAGGTATGTGAGGGATCACTACGATTATGGTAGGACCTCGACGAGAAGGATGCTGCACGTAGCATGTGAGAAGGGTGCAATCAAAGCGAGGAGGGAAGGGAAGAGGTATAGGTACAGTATTGCGTGAGGCTCTGTAACATCGTGCGTTCTTGTCGATGAACTCCCAGTTCATGGTGGAGAAACGCAGATCCTCGTTCGTGCTCTGCCGTGCGCCTATCTCGGTCTGCTTCTCCCTCTCACGGTCAGGCAACACCTCGTGCATCACGAGTTCACGGCGACGGGAGTCCCTGCGGACACGTCTCCCGCAACCAGCTCCCGCTCTGCCTGCGTAGCGTCGAGCATGTCCTGTGTCTTACTTTTTTGGGGAGGTGCCCCAACACCGAGCTAATATTCAAAGGAGACTATTCGGGTTCAGTCCTGCCGCGGAGATCCTCTTCACTTGTACCGTCACCTTGCAAAGGTAATCACACAACCATTCGGATGGGTCAGTCTCCTCTTTCTGCTCTCAACTCGCACTATCTTGCCAGACCTCTCCAGCGGGACGAGGATTCTTCTCTTCCGCCAAAGAAACACGGTGGGTGCAATGAAGTTCTCCACCTCCTCCACTTTCACTCTTCTTCCCCGGAAGTGCTCCCACACCTCTTGTTGAGCCTGCTTGGCCCATTCGGGGTCCCCCTCGTCAAGAAGAAAGCGCCTCACTCCATCCGCTACATCGTAAAAACTGTACGTACCAGTCGGGTCCACCTTCCACATTGCCTCCTTCATCGCCTGACAGCCTTTGGGATGTTTCGTCACAAAGACCAGCCAATAGATTGTGTTTCCATCGCGCCCAACCATCTCAAATGTCAGCACATAGCGAGCTGGAGTGGCATCAAGGAGTCTTTCTCTATAGAAGTTGAGGAGAAATTGAACACGATCGCTCCCGCTCAGCTCTCTTGCGACGCGCCAGTCGAGAGAACCGAAGAGGTTATCTACGGCACTCTCGTGGGTTTCGTCCAGAAACCGTCGCAGCCTGCTCGCCATGAAAGTTATCAGAACCTCTGAAGCTCGCGGTTTCAACAGTCTCTTCAGGAGGTCCAAAGGAAAGCCAGCGTAGCCGAATGGGTCAACGAAGGTAAATGTTGGGGCAAGGACCTTACTCTTCGCGTCGAACTCATCCAGTATAGATCCGATGACAGTTGCGAATTCGTCGTTATACACCTTGTAGCCAATATTCTCAGGCAGCTCTGGAAACCTTTTTGCGAGAACGTCTCGCAACGTTTCTGCTCTATTCTTCTCCTTCTCTATAAACGCGAAGAATATTTTCGGCATAGGGAGGCGGTGCTGCACAGCCGTCTTGATAGCGATAACGGGAGACCCGTCTTCTCCGCCTGCGTAGACTCCGGGCCCAGCAAAGCCGTCGATGTAGTTCAGTCCTGACGGATTCACGTTCTTCACGATTGGAAACCACGCTGCGAGGTACCTTCGAAGGATCTCGTGTTTCGCTCGTGTGTGCGGTTCAAGGTGCCAGACTGTATTCGTGGCGTCCATTCCTCGGCGACCTCCACAAACTTGGATGCGGTGATTTTACGTACTTCAACTCCTTTCGGGCCACCATTTTCCACTGAGCCCATGCTTCGCGAGTTCTTCGTAAAAGACACGTTCCGCTGCAGCATCGAAACCCTCTGGCAGAACCAGTCTCTCTCCAAGGGCCTCCTCGACAAGCTTGAGGTTCTGTCCTCTAGCATGAAGAGACTCTCCGTATATGTGGTGCGGCTTGATTGCAGAGAGGCTTCTGATGACAGCCCTAAGGTCCCTCCAGCCATTTCGGTTCCAACGAGTGGGCGGGAATACTGGAGCCACTATCACGCCGATCTCCAGTCCTGCCTCCTTTGCCTTTCGGATCGTATCCAATCTACGTTTCGGAGGCGGAACTCTTGGCTCGATTCTTCGCGCAAACTCTGCGTTCAGAGTCGCAATCGACACTTGCAGGCGTATGAGGTCTCTGTGCCGAGTCAGAAGGTCGAGGTCCTCGAGTACGAGGCACGATCTTGTCTGTATGCAGAAGCGGACACCCGCCGCCAGAGCCCTCTCGAGTATCTCTCGCGTTTTATCGGCCAGCTGCGGGAGGTAGGGGTCATGGGTCGAGGACATGATTACTTCTGCGCCCTTCCATCGTTTCCAGGGAGTCTTCTCGATCGCCCTCTCCAGGTTCTCAGGCATCATGAAGTAGTCGCCCCAGCGATTGAGGACATCATCGCCGTAGCGAGAGACGCCAAAGCGCTTATGAATGGAGTCCACGTAGCAGAAGGGACATCCGTGGGTGCATCCCACTGCGAAATTGAGGCACCAGCCCTCCGAGAGATTCTTTCCGATCCCACCCCGCTCGCGGGTTGTCAGCTTGGACGGCCGTATGAGGGGTATAGTGCAGCGGTACGCCACTCTCACGGTTGCGGAATCCGCGAAGATCCTGCGCGCAATTCGATTCTGGGCTTTTCTGCTCGAATCGGTGGCGAGAATCTCGCCAGTATCATGCTTTTCTGATTCGCACCCTCGAAGTGCAACCCTACTGTCCTGCGCCATCAGAGCACCTTCAAGAACTCGAAACCCTCCTTCGTACTTAAAGCCATAGAAGGGGGAGGTGTGTGAAAGAACAAAGCAGGTGGATATGGAAACACCTGTGGAGAGTCAAGTTCATTCAGGGAGGGCTCTCTCCACGAATCTGGCGAGAGATCCTAGGCTGCGCCTCCTATCAAATGGCCATGGACATTGAATCCCGGTACACCGGTCACATACTCTCTAGAATCGTCCAGTTCCTCGATAGTTTCCTCGTTCAATCGCTGACATAGAGAATGCGAGGCCTAGTCCTGTACTCCACATATGGCAGGAGAGCGATTATCGATATGACAACCGCTCCCACCCCGATCCAATGTTTGCGTGGAATGTCTTCCACGAAATCGAGACTGCCGTGTTTGAGGAGGTGGTTGCAGTAGACCCTGAAGGTCTCCTTTGACATGTAGCGGCTATTG
>JBHIFI010000095.1:0-5053 GCA_046761005.1 Thermoplasmata archaeon | reverse complement strand
AGCAAACAGCAATATCAATCTGACTTTTTCCATATCAAGAAAATGCGAGGGCGAGACACGGGAATCGAGGTTGGAATCGTGCGAGTATCTGGCACACATTCCCCAAACAGCGATCTCCCCAGAACTAGTCGTCCATCTCCCTGACTTTCTGCAGCAGAGATGAGAAGATCTGAAACGTTTTCGGCATCTGTTCAAGAACTTCTTTGTCAATGGTCGAGTTGTTTGTCTGGCTGCTTCTCTTCTGTATCCCGGTGGCATGAGGATTGGGCACAGTAGTATCTCTATTCTCACCTGACTGGCATCCGATTTCCTTATGGTACATCAATACGAGGCGTCTAGCAGTAGTTCTTGCGAGCCCTAGTGATGACCCTATCTCACTCCATGAATAGCCGAGAAACCGCAGTTCTGCGGCTTTCCGAGCCAGATCCGGGTCCCTTCTGACCTCGAGGATGGAAGGTCGACCAGGCCTTCTCTTCCTCTTGGGGGAGTTCCGAGCTTGTTGTCTCTTCGTCATCATGCATCCTTCCGGATCTGGCTCTCACTTTCTGTCGTACTTCACATACGAGAACGACCTTCCTCTGCGCTCCATTCTTCATTCTTCATCAGGGGATGATGTCGCATTATGATCCTTCTATCCTCCTCGAAGTTGCCCACCTTGTAATATCTCTCCTTGGTTCTGACGCTGTGTCCAGCGACTCTAGCGGTTCCGTCGCGATCTCCTCCCGACTCCTCCGTGTGCCTCTCCCCGGCCTCTCGAAGTGCCTTGGGTGTTACAAGGGAAACCCTCCTGCCACCTTTCGTTTCACCGATGACTTTCTGAATGCCTGCTTGCCTGGCGTAATGATCGACAACGCGTTCGGCTTGCCTCGTTGATAGCCTCTTGCCGCTACTATTGACTATGAGGTAGCCCCTTCTTCTCCCGCCCAGATAGCGAATCATGAGATTCCTCGTGTGAAGACTAAAAAACACCCATCTTGGCTGGTGTATGGTGTTAACGTGAGTTCTCCTTCCATTGACTAGCTTGAAGACCGCCTTTCCCTTTGGGGAGCTAACGAAAATGGCGCAGTTCCTGAAATCGATATCCTCGACCTTGACCCTGGTGAGTTCTCCAATCCTCATGAACGTTTCATAGATCAGTCGGATGAGGATTTCGTCTCGAAGGTGTTTGCGCAGCTGGAACTCGGAGGCGTTGACGGGCAATTCCTGAGGAGCCCTGCAGAGGAGGAGACATTCTTCCAATGTGAGCCCCCGGGCCTTTCTAGGTGTGAAGTTATTCATGTCGATAAGAGAATGACGCTGTTGTATTTCAAGAATTTTGGGCGGTTATCGCGGTTAACAAACTGCTGGCTTTCTACACAACTAATAGATATAGCATCCCCCACTATCCTTGGCGATTCACATGACAAAGGGGCGAAGGAGACAGAGAATAGGTCCTAAAGACACTGTCGAAAGAGTCAACGTGAGCATGGGCAAGAAGCTTCTCGAAAGGATAGACAAGCATGCTCAAGAAAGGAATGTGAGCAGGAGCCTCTTGATAAGCGAAGTTCTCGCCAAGATCCTGGATGACAGGGTTGCTGAAAAGAGGTTCGTCGAAACCGTTGGACCCGGAATAGAGAGATACCTTTCAGATGTGGATGGGAGATGGATTGATGACAAAATAGAGCAGATAACGACAAATCAAAGGAACCCTGATCTGCAGGACCTTCACATGAGAGACCTCCTGGAATACATACGGAAGATTGATGACTGGTACACATCTGCATCACTGCGGAAATTCATCTTCGACTTCAGAATGCCTATCCCGTATCCTATCGCAGCCAAGCCAACGAAGGGCCCCAGTATGAGCGCGGGCGAATAGTCTGGAGGACCTCTTGTGGCGGTCCCCAGCGGAATTACAGCCAGCATGAATACACCGGCGGCTATGCACAGCCAAGCCCACGCCCTCTGACGTCCAGTGAGACCTCCACGTCTCCTTGTAACAGGTGTGCGATATCCCCCTCCCCCTCCGGGAGCCGCCTCTCCTTCGTAGCTGACATCAAGTGATCCGCAACACTTCCAGCATCTCTTGGCTATTCGCCCAACCTGCACACCGCAATGCGGGCACTTTCGTAACATGTACCTCCGTCTGATTCTCGAATCGCTTCCGTCAATAAGAGCCTATGGGACGGCGCGGCGAAGAGAGCTGGGTGCGGGGGCGCCCACTTCAAGAAAGCAGCGAAGGAGGCGGTAAGGCAGGAAAGACACTCGACTCAATGAGAGAGACTACCCGCGATGCAGCCCCTAGTCCTCATAAGATGCGAGAGAAGTGTGTTCGAAGCCTGAGACCTACTCACTGCACGCGTGCTATCCTTCCAACACCCTCGCCTCCCACTTCTCCTTGCTTTTTCCGGGGATATAGCCAACCGCTATCAAGGAGACAGAGACGAGGACGAAGGCCGCCAAATCCAGAACATCGGCATATGGCGGAACCCCCTTCGCGAGTAGAGGGATCAGAAGGATACCCGCCAGGCGGGTGATACATGCAACGAGTCCGACGGCCCCTCCGACCCTTCTCCCAGCAACGACGCTCACCCAGATGAGGTAGAGGACCAGGGCAATAAGGAAGCCAACGGAGCCCCAAAGAGGCAGGATCAGTTCCCCACCGATGAAGGGAAGAATCGGAAGGGTGGATATGGCGAGGAGGAGCCCAGAGAAGGCGAAGAGGAACTTGAACGCGAAACCGTAACCATAGATCTCCTTGTATTTCCTGGCCAGCTCAGAGGGAGACCCCATGGATTCAATCACAGACTCGACATCCTCGGCCGAATCGGACGACTCGTCCCGTATATGGGTTCGGAGCTCATCGATGATGTCCCTTCTCACCGTTCCATCCATGCCGAAAAGCTTCCTTTCCACCGCCGCGAGAAAAGCTTCTGCCTTCATCTCCTCCTCCCCCGTAGAACGGAGTCGCAACTCTCTTTCATGCGATTCCAGACTTCCTCGGCCGCATCGAGCGCCTTCCTCCCGTCCTCCGTCAGTTCGTAGTACTTCCTGGGGATGCCCCTCTCCCTCTCCACCCACTCGCTGAGAAGGTACCCTTTCTTTTCCAGCCTGCGCAGGGCCGGATAGAGCGTACCCTCCTTGAGGTCGAAGAAGCCTTCGGAGAGCTCTCTGAGCTCCTTCACGATCTGAAAGCCATACTTCCTTTCGTCCCTCAACAGAGCGAGCAGGCAGAGCTGAACGGACCCCTTCTTCAGCTCGGAGACCCACTCCCGCGAAACAGGGGTCATCTCGGGACACATATGAGGGGAATCCGTTATTTCGCTTTCCTATCCAATCTCGAAGGCAATCCTCGTCTCGAGGTCCTCCAGCGTGGCCAAGGCGACGTACTCCCCGCTCTCCAAGTTGAGAGCGAATAGAGTACCCTGCCCGTCTGCCTCACCTATGAACCAGTCATTCACGGTTATGCGCGCGCCCACGGCAGGCTCATCGTTCACGAAGGCGTGGAACAGGACGTCGTTCCTTGCTCCATCGCCATCCATGTCCATGATCTCAGCCTCCATCCGAAGAATCTTCCCCTTCCAGAGAACCTTGGAGCGGACCTCTACGGCGTTGCCTTTATCGTCAATCGGAATGACGACGTGGAGTCCAACAAGCTTCCTCATTGGGAAGATATGGCTCCATTGATCCGTATGGAAGGTCACGTGAACCTCCGGGAAGCGGATGAGCGGGACAATGATTACAGAGCAGATTCCGTCCCAATTCACTGTAGTGGAGGACCGCCACTCGACTGTGAGCCTGTTCGTCCTGAGATAGATGAGGTCGTCCATTCCTTTCTCGTACTCGCCTCCGTGCTCAAACCTCAGGGGCTTGATCCGATCTATGGCACCCCTAGTCGTGGACAGGAAACCATCCCAGGGAACCATCTCGGGGTCCTCTCCGGGCTCTCCGAACTGACCCCAACGGGCACAGAACCCGAGGGCCGCGAACTCAGGCTCCTCCAGCCTCTTGTCCACAAGGAGGGAGGATATCTCTATCTCATGTCCTTTGTCTCCCACGGGAAGTCGCAGGTGCAATCCCATCAGCTGGTGGGCCTCAAATATACGGGACCAAGGCTCAGTGTGGAAGGTTACATGGACCTCTGGAACCGCCTTTGGAATGACAAGCAACATCAGTATGCCATCCCAATGCGGGACAGTTGAGGACCTCCATTCCATCACAAATCTGTTCGTCTGGGGATAGACGAGGTCGTCCGTTCCGACCCCGTATTCGCCTCCGAATTCGAAGAGGATAGGTCGTATCAGCCTTACGCTTCCCTTGGTCACCTGGATAAAGCCGTCCCAAGGAACCATGATGCGGAGGTCTTCAGTCGGCTCGTCAGAGTCACCTATTTCCTCGACTTCTTCCTCTCTCAACTCATAAGCCAGCAAGCCCCAGCGAGCGAAGAAGCCTATTCTTACGAAGTCGTCTCTTTCTCTCAGCTCTTGCAGCTCTGGGAATTCGCTGAGAAGCTCTTCTGGCTTTGACCCAAAATCCACGAGGTCGGCATAGCTTTCATCCTCCACGGGTGCCTGGTTTCCAACCGTGCCAAGAGCCCCCGTTCCCACAAGCACTGTGCTCAACAACAGTGCCACCAATATTTTTTCGCTACCTATCATTTCATTCCTCCTTTCTTCCTTGAGTGGTAGGATATGCCGATGGCCAATAGTAGGCCTATTGCAGCTACCGCGATCTGAACCAGGATGATGCCCCTCGGCGTCATGTTGATGAGAGGCGTGATGTCAAAGACATGAATATCGCTCACTAACTCGGGGTCGTGGATGATGTGATCTCCCGCAGGATAGACGAAGGCTCCCCTAACCTCGAACCCGCCAAGAATCTTGCCTTCGAACTCCATCCATAGGGGTTTGTTGGCATGGACTTGGAAGAGCGTTCTCCCGAGCTCTCCATCAACACTGATATCCGAAGTCCACAGAAGACGACCTATTCTATACCAGTCATCGTCGAAGGCGAGTCTGTTTCTCGTAGCGATTTTCGGCTCCTCGAGCGGTGTATCGCTCTCCTTCAATCTGAA
>JBHIFI010000094.1:0-5081 GCA_046761005.1 Thermoplasmata archaeon | reverse complement strand
CTTGAGAGAGAACATTTAAATCACGACCAAACTATGTGCTAATCCCGTGAAATGATGAAATACGTGATAATCACGGGGGGAGTTTTGTCCGGTCTAGGTAAGGGAATCACAACTTCCTCGCTCGGAATGCTTCTCAGAGTTCGAGGACTTCGAGTAACAGCGATAAAGATCGATCCGTATCTGAACTGCGATGCGGGAACGATGAATCCATTTCAGCATGGCGAGGTTTTTGTGCTCGATGACGGGAGTGAGGTCGACATGGACTTCGGCAACTATGAGAGATTCATCGATGTCAATCTCACTACCAACCACAACATAACAACGGGAAAAGTCTACAGGACTGTTATCGAAAAGGAGAGAAGGGGAGACTATCTCGGAAACACTGTACAGATAATACCACACATCACGGATGAGATAAAGAGAGAGATAATCCAAGTGGGAAAGGACAGCGATGTTGATGTGACACTGGTAGAACTCGGCGGAACCGTCGGAGACATAGAATCCATGCCCTTCTTGGAGGCTGTTAGGCAACTCTCAAGAGATGTAGGAAGAGAGAATGTCATATTCATACACACGACACTCGTTCCGATACTTGGAACAGTCAAAGAGCAGAAAACCAAGCCAACTCAGCACTCCGTGAGAGAGCTTAGAGCGATAGGAATCAAACCCGACATCGTGATTGCCAGATCGGAGAAGCCTCTGGAGAGAGCCATAAAGGGCAAAATATCCCTTTTCTGCGATGTTCCAGAAGATGCGGTGGTAAGCGCCCCTGACGTAGCATCAATCTACGAAGTTCCCCTTCTCCTCGAGGACCAGGAACTCACAGACTTCGTCTTGAAGAGATTCGGGTATGATGAGGCAAAAGAGAATCTTGGAGAATGGAAGGACTACCTTGACAGATTGCTAAACCCAAGGGATTCTGTGACTATCGCCTTAGTCGGGAAGTACACTCACCTGATGGATTCGTACATCAGTCACGTGGAGTCTCTGCATCATGCAGGAGCCAAGGCAAGAGCCAAAGTCAATATCACATGGGTGGAGAGCGAGGATCTGGAGAATGGTGGCTCACTTGATATTCTTGGAAAAATGGACGGTATATTGGTTCCGGGGGGTTTTGGTGATAGGGGGATAGAAGGAAAAATAAGGGCCATTCGATTTGCAAGGGAGAATAAAGTTCCCTTTTTGGGCATTTGTCTTGGTTTTCAGCTGGCAACTGTGGAGTTCTCCAGACATATGCTCAGAATGGAAGGTGCGAACAGCTCAGAGTTTGATCATGACACCCCTTATCCGGTTGTGGATCTGCTTCCGGAGCAAAAGGAAGTTGTCGATAAGGGTGCGACGATGAGGCTGGGCGCCCATAAGATAAGGATAAGGGTGGGTTCGGTCGCTGAGAAACTGTATGGCAAAACCAAGATAGAGGAAAGGCATAGACACAGATACGAGATAAATCCAGAATTCATAGAGAGGATTGAGAAAGAAGGTCTAGAATATACAGGACGATCGTTGGATGACAGAAGAATGGAGATAGCTGAGTTCTCAGACCATCCCTACTTCATGGCCTCACAGTTTCATCCAGAGTTCAAATCGAGGCCCCTTAGACCTTCACCACTCCACTACGGACTTGTACGGGCATCCCTTGAGAAGAAAAGAGAGTAGGACACTTCGATGGCAAAGCTTTTTAGATGGCTTGACTCTTTTGTCACCGAATATGGCAGAACTAGACTACGATCATCTGCTGAAGAGGGCAAGAGAGAATCTTCCCGCAAAAATAATCACACGAGAGAGGTTCAAAGTCCCCGATGTCGATGTCTTCGTTGAGGGAAAGACCACAGTGTTCAGGAACTTCGAAGAGGTCGCCAATGCAATAAACAGGGAACCATCGCAAATCCTCGTGTATCTTCTCAGGGAACTTGGAACCGCCGGAACGATTGACGGCAAGAGGGTCGTTTTCAAGGGGAGGGTTCCCGCAAATCAGATCGGGAATCGTCTGAGAGGGTATATTGAGACCTTTGTCCTCTGCTCGGAGTGCAGGCGTCCGGACACGAGGCTCATCAAGGAGGGGCGCGTGACGTTGCTGGAATGCGATGCTTGCGGTGCCCACAGACCCGTCAAATTTGGAAGGGTTCTCCCGAAGGAGGAGGAGCCCCCCCTTGTAGAAGGAAAGGTTTACGAGGTCATGATTCAGGATATAGGGAAAAAGGGAGACGGAGTCGCCAAGAAGGATAAGTATGTTATATACGTCCCCGGAACGGCCAAAGGTTCTATCGTGAAGGTGAAGATAGAGAAAATCACAGGAAACATTGCCTTCGCCAGCCTAGCAAGGGAATGAGATGAGAACGGAAATCCCTGCTGTCGTTGCAATGGGTTGTCTCATCATCATCACCCAATCACTGGCGGTTTTTCTAGCACTCCCCTTTGCGGAGAGCGGATATCAGGCATTTCCGGACCCAGAGGACCCAGTCAACCCCCTTCTATACGTAATTCTCATACTAGCCTTCTCGGCTCTCATTCTTTTGGCGGTTAGGATGGGAAGAAAGAAATTCCTCCGTTTTCTCATCCTCTTGGCAATTTTCCTCACTATGATATTCGTACTTTCCGTTCCCCTCTTCTATCTCTTTATCTGGGCTCAGGAGCCTGAGATAGCTGAATTGGCTTCAATGATCATTTCAATATGTGCTGCTCTCACTCTGACACTGGTCGTCTACAAGAATCCGGAGTGGTACGTGGTAGATGGTGTGGGAATAACGGTTGCCGCTGGCGTAACAGCAATAATAGGGATATCCTTCGCAATACTGCCAGCAATCATTCTATTGGTCGCACTTGCCGCATACGATGCCATATCCGTCTACAAGACAAAGCATATGGTCACGCTGGCCGATGCGATTACCGAACAGCATCTCCCCATCCTCCTTGTCATACCGAAATCGAAATCCTACTCCTATAAGACCCAGAAGAGCCTTAAGGATCAGATTAAGAAAAAAAAGCGGGAGGCGATGTTCATGGGGCTCGGCGACATCATCATCCCTGGATCTCTCGTTGTCTCAGCTTTTCGCTGGTTGCCCACAGAGTTCTTTCTCGGCCTCCCCGCCAGAGTTCTTGTTTCCCTGTTCACCATGATTGGTGTGATAGTGGGCTTCTCCATACTGATGAGGTTCGTAATCAAAGGAAATCCTCAAGCGGGCCTTCCACTCCTAAATGCTGGAGCTATATTGGGGTTCACAATCTCCTATGTCGCATTTTATGGCAATCTGGGTTTCGGCATAGGCTAAACTAGGTGAAGGAATGAAGATACTCGCAGCAACGGACATTCATTCCTCAAACCTAGGGGCAAGAACAATCCACGATGCGGTCCTTTCTCACAAACCAGTGTTGACCCTCATATGCGGAGATATCACTCACTTCGGCCCTCTACCCTGGGCGAAATCTTTCCTTGAGGATCTTCCTGGCAGTGTTCTGGCCATTCCGGGCAATTGCGATCCGCCAGAAATCGTATCTCTTCTGGAGGATCTGGACATCTCCCTCCACGCAAAGGAAATTACTATTGAGGAGCACACCTTCGTTGGATTGGGTGGTTCCAGTCCGACACCATTCCACACCCCTTTTGAGCTTCCGGAGGATGAGATAAGGAGAACACTCACTCCCTTAATGAAACCAGGTGTCATTCTCGTGACGCACGATGCGGCAAGGGGTCATCTTGATGTTACTGCAAGAGGGGATTCCGTAGGAAGCGCCGCCATCAAGGAAATCGTAATAGATTATTCGCCAACCTTCTCAATCTTCGGTCATGTACACGAGAGCCCTGGGATCCAAAGGGAAAAGACCATATTTCTCAATCCGGGTCCAGCAATGTTCGGAAGATATGCAATCGTCGATACGGACACTCGGGAGGTTTTTCTAAGAGAGTGAGGACTCCGAAGTGGTTTGGAGACGCGTGCGAAAACAGCGCATCACGAAAGACTGAGATATGGGCCAACTGACCCATCGTCCTAGCAATGTTTTTATAGAGTGCCGTTAATAGTGCAATCCCCAGTGAGGACATGGCTCTTTGGCAAGGAAAATCCAAGAGAAAACCCTCGGGCGGGAGGCTGCGTCCCGCTCGCAAGAAGAGGAAGTTCGAGATAGGAAGAGAACAGCAGTATGCATCTACCGGAGAGCAGAGGGTCAAGATATACAAAACCAGAGGACACAATCAGAAGGTTAGGCTAATGAAGGTCGAATGGGCAAATGTTCTTGATCCGAAGAAGAAATCCACAAAGAGGGCAAGGATTCTCACGGTAAGAAGCAATCCAGCCAACCCCCACTTCGTGCAGAGAAACATAATCACAAAGGGCGCGACTATAGAGACGGAACTTGGGACTGCGAGGGTGACTTCCCGCCCGGGCCAGCACGGAGTGGTCAACGCCGTTCTCATCAAATAGGAAGGAAAGCTTTTTTGTCTGAGTCCTAATACGTGCAGGGATGCCAAGAAGAAAGGACATCATCATTCTTTGGCCCTGTTACTTCGACAGAACCAAGACGAGAAAGGAGGGGAGGAGGGTTCCAAAGAAACTTGCCATACAGGATCCGACAGCAGAGATTATCGCCAAAACAGCGAGGGATCTCGGCTACTACGTCGAAATCGAACCAGAGAAGAGCCATCCCTCTGAACCAAGGAAAGGAGATGGCCGTGTGATTGTAGCCAAGACGACCCCGAAGTCAGACATTATCCTACAGATCGCTTCTCGACTTAAGGATCAGCGGTCCTGAGGTGTTTCCACCTCTTCCACTATCTTCTTTCCAGCCGAAACGCTGTCCACGGAGTGAATGACCGCTCCCATAGCTTCTATCGTATCAGCAACTCTGTCGAAGCTTATGGAGTGTCCCTCTATTGTTATCTTGATGCTCTCAGTATCCTTGTCGACCTCGTTAACAGAGCAATTCACACCAAGGACTCCAACGAGCTTCCCAAGCTTTCTAGAAAGCTCCACAATAGAGGGGCTGTGAGGCTTCAGAACGTCGAGAACCAATCGTTTAATCTCACTCACTGTTTGTTCCCTGCCGATAGCTATAACATAGGTGATGGATTATAAACTTTTTGGGCT
>JBHIFI010000093.1:0-5258 GCA_046761005.1 Thermoplasmata archaeon | reverse complement strand
AAGAGGACGAGGGAAAGGAAGAACATGACCGTAGACCCTCCATTCTACATCACCATGAGAGTATGACCTCCGCTGTAGTAGAACTTCATGTGAAACTTTGCCTTGCTCCCAGGCGAGACCAGAATAATACTTCCCTCAATCTCTTTGTTGTCAAAATCTCTCTTAGTGACATCTATGCCGTTTCTTTCTAGAGCCTTCGGCATCTCCTGGAACATCAGTTCGTACGGGTTGTTCACCAATGTTATGAACCGAGCCTGTATCATTATTCCATAGGAGAATAGGCATACAGATAAGGGTTATTCCAATATTATCACGGAGAGGAATAAACTGGAAAGGTTATTATACAGACATGAATGAATATAGTGAGACGACACTCGTATCTCGAAAGGTGGGTCGTTGCAGAATACGTTCTCCAAGGATAAGGCAGAGTCTCAAGGACTGCTTGAAAAGGCCTATAGTCTTCATGGAATCGACAAACTTGACGCTAGAATTCTTGGGTTCGCGTACGAGAGTCCAAAGGATATGCTGACGATAAGCACAAATCTTGGGATTCCAATCGTTGAATGCTATGCTAGAGCAAGGAAACGTTCCTCCTTGGGTCTCCTTATGAGGCTCCAGATATCTTCGACTTTCATTTTCAGCACAAGAGAGAGGACGCTCTTCTACGCAAACAGGGACAAAGTGGAAATTGTGATTGTCGATGGAACGCCTAAGGTCAAGATTAGGAGGACTTGAGCTCCAATCGGATCCACATGTCAATTTGCAGTCCTCCTTTGATTGGATACGTGTGCAGACTCTCCTTTCTTTGAAGATTGCCCTTTCCTGTCTGTATCCTTTGGATATAATCTTCGTGGGCAATAGCATCAGAACGCTCCACAGGGATATGGTTCTCCATCGCCTCTTTCCTGGAAGAGTTTGACCAGAAAACGGTATTTGACGGAGACAACCTCTCCGTCTCTTAACCGCAACCTTTCTAGTAAGAATCGGTGAGAGCAATACGAATTCAAGGGGTGTTCGTTCTCGGGACCTGCAGCCAGGTGGCCTTCTATCCCGCGTAAGCCTAGGGACCTTGGGATTCGTATTCAGCAAACAATGTGGTTCTTGCAGAACGGAGGATGTCCGACATCATAGGGGAAGACGGCAATTCGGGATTGGAAGGAATGCATCCCTTCCCCGGAAGGATTCCATATCTGCGGGGTCGATGTCTAGGAAGACGGAACTGATGCGCATGCACATCGCCGCGGAAGTAATCACAGGAAACCTCATCGTGGGCGCGATCGGGCTCCACAAGAACATGAATCGGGGCTTCAAGGCCTATCTGCTGTCGATGGGGTTGCTGTACACCTTGATCCAGAGTCCCGGCTAGTATGCGGATCGAGGAGTCGTGGAATTCGTTGTGATGTTCTTCGTGTTCATGGTAATCGAAATCGCTTTCATCGGGCTCCCGTTTACGAGTGAGTTTGGGGCGTCTGAGCGAGGAAGCGTGGCAGACGATCGGTAGCTCGTCACCCGTTCCAGTCGCGAAATGGAGGAGCGCAGAGCAGTTGCCTGCGAGTCTACTGCAGAGAACTCTAGAGAGATGCCTTCCATCGTTCTTGATCATGAAGAACGATGTTTCGGGAATAGGAAGGGTGCTCACAAAAGGATCACTACAATCCAGTGGTGTTGGTTGAACAGCCTCATTCGTTGTGACTGCCACAGGGGACTATGCCGAGATTCCAGCAACTACCACAGATATGTGAGAATCAACTATCCAGATGCCAGTAGTGCAATCATCTGTAGCTCTTTCGTGTGATGCTCAGAGGTCCAATTTGTAGACCCAATCAGGTATTCTCCCATCCTCTACTTTGTCGTACTGTGGCCAATGGGGCTTGATGTCAATCACGGGAGTGCCGTCCAGGATATCCAGACCTTTTACTATTATCCTGTTTCCTTCGTGGCCCATCAGTCTGACGGTGGAGACAGCAATCGGATTTGGTCTCGGAGGACAACGACAGGCAAAAATACCCACAACTGGCACATCCGGATTGTCTTGCGGACGGTGAGTTATCACATAGTCTTTGACCCTATCCATCCAATAGACGATGAGTACGTGAGAATAGTCATCGATGCCGTTGAGTGCTTCTGTGAATTCCTCATCCACTATTATCTCGGAAATCTCGTCAGCGAAGCTCCCAAACCTTGGTTCCTTCTCACTATTCCTTGCAAATCCAATGGGTCTAAGAGTGATTTCCTTCATATCTCTGCATACTTATAACACTATTATAATATTACCACAATGCGAGGGAAGTATTCCTACATCTGCAATCAGGACACTCCCCGAACTGATGTGGCTGGGGATGCGGAAGTTCTCCAAGCGAGATGTGTTGCTGTATGAAGGTAGGGATGGGCATCGTCCGGAAGGTCGATTTACTCTGAGCTCCGTGTCATTCGAAATGTCCTCCTTCGAAAAGAAGGGCGACATTCTCTGTCTTCACAAGGTACTCTCAACATACCCTGTGTTGCGTCATACGGAGGAAAATGATTAAACGACAGGTCTTCTTCTTCCGACTGAGATGACTCACCATACAGGGTATGTGTCCGCTCTGTCGTCGGCCATACTCTTCGGTCTATTGGCTTCTCTCAGCAAGATTGCATTGCGAGATCTCCATCCGTTGATAATTGCGGGCATGATTTATCTGATCGCAGGTCTTGCCCTGTCTCCTCGTTCCATGAAGAGAAGGATGGAGAGGAAGGACCTGGGCATTGTTCTTCTAGTGGCCATCTCGGGTGTTGTACTTGCGCCGATTCTCTACATCTGGGGGCTTAGCATCTCGACTGCGGTCAACGCCTCTCTTCTTGGCAACACAGAAGTGCTTTTCACAGTGCTCATCGCTTTCGTGTTCTTGGGAGAGAGGGCTCAGAGGCGGGACTACCTCGCAATGCTCCTGTTGGTCATCGGGGCCTTTGTCATTACCACCAACTTGGAGTTTCGAGGAATCACTCTAGCAGAAATGGTCGTGGGCAATGTCTTGATCATACTGGGGTGTCTCTTCTGGGGAATCGACAACAACCTTAGCAAGATACTGAGCGAGCGAAACGACATCCTGCAACTGGTGTCCCTAAAGGGTCTGATTGGAGGCTCGGCGGTCTTGACATTCTCCGTTGTAATGCGTGTTCCGTTCAACATTACTGTGGATGTCGTTCCATATTTGGTCGGCATAGGTCTCCTGAGCATAGCCGCCTCGGTGTCCCTTTTCCTCTACGCGTTGCGACAGATTGGGGCGATGAAGACAGGTGTGATCTTCTCCACCTCATCACTCTTTGGAGCGCTCTTCGCCTTTCTGATTCTTTCTGAATCCGTCTCTGTCCTTCAGCTGGGTGCTGGACTTCTGATGATCCTTGCTGTCTATCTCCTGTGCAGGGGTGCCAGGCCTGAAGCCGACGAAGTACAGAGGTGAGCATCCCTTTTGGATGTTGTCTTCGATAGAGGAAACGTCGCAAACCATAGGGAGAAACGACATTATTTCGCCAGTGTGGGAATTACTTCACGAATCGACTGGCAAGGTGACACAGCTTACTTCCTTTTCAGAAGTCCAAATATCATGGCAAAGCCGATGATACCTGCAACGGCTGTCGTCCAGATCCCGACCTCTATACTAAAGACAGAAGCCAGAAATCCGGCCACGGGAGCACCGACTGCTACGCCTGCAACAAGAAGTGCATAGAAAACGCCAGTAGCCAAGCCACGTTCATCCTCGGATGAACCGTGCACCACCATGGTTGAAGCTGAAGGGAAAATAAGACCGTGTCCTATGCCAAAGAGAGCCATCACTGGAAGCAGCGAAAGAAGAGTATGGAAAAAGGGAAGGAGGAGCACGCATCGGGCGGTATACCACCTCTAGAATCGGAGAAAGAGGACAAGATAGACAGAGACATCGGAATCGAGGAGATCGCAGGTATACCACAACAATGCGCCGATTCTGGCAAGAAAGTAGGTAGGGAAGAAGAGCAGGAGGGATGATGAGCTCGACAATTGAATACGAGGATGGCTCCAAGGACATACTAAAGGGAGAGCACCATCGGACGGTGTTCCTCAAACCCTGGCAAGAGCTTGTAGGGGTGTTTGAGCTTATGTCTATCGAAGAAGGCTCATTTGTCTTGCAGCTAAGGACAAAGGCCGGACCTATTAGACTTGTCTTTGCAGAGAACATCCCTGGGGGAGAACGGTTACGCGAGCTTCTCGCCGACTGCTCACCTGGTTCTCGGATAGGCCTTCTGAGAACAGATTTGGATACCGCATTCATTCTGTTGCGAAGGATTCAAGGATGACAGGAAGAAATCAGATGTCGAGCACAAATTCGTTGGCAAGTCATCCGTCATCCAAGTGAAGGGAGATTGTCCCAAACTGTGACGGTTGACCGGAAGGCTGGATTTTTTCCAAATAAGGCGCACATACCAGCCTTCCGAAAAGTCTAATATCCTCCAGCGGCAATGAGTTACACATGTGCGCCTCAAACAACACAGTCTACGAGAGAGAATCCTCAGAGCCGATTCCACCAGAACGAGTTATCGGTGGTACCATCCTCGGCGCTATTGTCAGTGGCGTCATCGGTTGGATGGTTGGAAGGGCTCCAGGGGCAGTACTTGGAGCCGCGGTAGGCGGTGCAGGTGGTGCCACTTTGTCCAGTCTGACTGCACCACGCAAGAGAGTCATCGAGCGTTACGTTCCTCCTTCTGTCTCCGTTGATAGAACTCTCGCTGACGGCACATCGGAACACCTCACTGGACCGATTCTGGAGTGTGAGACTCATGTTGGTTAGAAGAGATTTGGCAATAGGTCAAGGTGGCTCAGTCGATAGGAAGTTCCCAGATGGCATGCGTGAACGGATTGAGGGTCCAGCTCTGGAGAGGTGGCAGTTTGGATCAAAGGAAACCCTCCCTGAGATGAAGCCTCTTCCGGAGCTTAGGGGCGAGTCACCTGAATACGACGACCCGACGATGTATTTCAAGGGGAAGGCACTCGCTCAGGTCCGAGATATTGGCAGAGAACGACTTGTCCACGGCACTAGTGCTCACAGGGCCAAACTGGTGGCCCTTCGAAATGGCAAGATTCAAGCCGAGCAAGGCTTCTGCCGTGAGGAATAATCCCCCCATATCGAAGTCATTCTGCATGGAATGGCTAAGTCTTTCTTTTTACTAGCAAATATGAGCGGTTATACCAATAACCAAAATTGCGTGAGGGAAACGGAGGCTCAGACAATTCTCAGAGAAAAATC
>JBHIFI010000092.1:0-5592 GCA_046761005.1 Thermoplasmata archaeon | reverse complement strand
AAGCCACCGGAGAGATTTGAACTCCCGACCTGCTGATTACAAGTCAGCCGCTCTTCCAACTAAGCTACGGTGGCGCAATGTATCTCAAGGTCATGCGACTAATAAAGATTATGGCTTGCTGAAAACCGTATCCAAACAAATATATAAGCCTGCTATTATCGTCAAATCGTGATATGATGGTGGATTGCCCCAAATGCGGTGCAACCTTGCCAGATGATGCAGAGGAATGCGCGATATGTGGTGCAAAGATGAAAGAGGTACCTTGTCCTAAATGCGGGAAGTCGCTATCTTATATCGCCGAATATGAGAGGTATTATTGCTACGAATGTGAGGAGTATGCACATAAAGGCATAGAGACGATCTCAGAGGAAAGAAAGTGTCCTACTTGCGGGAAGTTTCTCACATATGTTTCTCAATATGACAGATGGTACTGCTTCAATTGTCAAACCTATGCGCCTAAAGAGGAGGAGGTGCCCGCCGAAGAGGTACCCATAGAGGCCGCCCGAGCTGTTGAGGAAAAGCCAGAGCTAACTGAAGAAATTGTGAGAACCTCTAAGCGTGACAATCTTGTCGTCCTCTGTAGAGCATATGGGTTGAAGGTTAGCGGTAAGAAAAAGGAACTGCAGGACAGACTCCTTGCCTACATCGAAGAGCGCAAAGTCGTCGAGCCAGCCGAGGAAGTTGTGCCTGCCGAAGAAGTGGTTGAAGAAGCTCCTCTAGAAGAGGAAGCCCCCGAAGAAATAGTTGAGGAGGAGGTTCCCGCCGAAGAGGTACCAGAGAAGCCAGCTGAGCCCCCGGTGGAAGAGGTCCCGCCTGAGGTCGTAGAGGAGGTTGAAGAAGCCGCCCCTGAAGAAGTCCCCGCTGAAGTAGAACCTCCTGAGAAAGAGATAGAAGAGGCACCTCCCCAGGAGGCCAAGGAGGTTCCTGAGAAAGAGATAGAAGAGATTCCGGAAGGTGCCGAGCTCGAAGAGATTCCCGAAGCACCGCCAGAAGAGGAGAAACCACGAGAGGAGAGAATTCCCCCAGTACCGCCAGAGAAGGTCCCAGTGGAAGAGAAGATCCCCGAAGTTCGGGCCGAGGAGAAGCCCCCAGCTGAGGAGGTCAAGCCCAAACCCGCTGCTAGAGAAGCTCCACCACTAGAGAGGCCACCTAAGGTAGAGAAGCCAGAGATCAAGAAATGCCCTGAATGTGCAAAGCCACTTACCTACATAGCCCGCTACGAGAGGTGGTGGTGCTCAGCATGCAAGAAGTATGCGCCTCCGGAAGCCAAGGAAGTGGCCGTGGAAATCAAGAAGTGTTCCACGTGCGCGAAGCCGCTTACGTTCTATTCTCAATACGACAGGTGGTACTGCCATACTTGCAAGAGATATGCTCCAAAGGAAGTGAAGAAGCCTGAGGTTGTTGTCATAGAAGAAGGGATATGCCCGAAATGCCACGGCAAGGCCAGTTTTATAGAGAAGTACGACAGATGGTACTGCTACACATGCAAATCCTATCTTCCTGAGAGAAAACCCGCAGTGATTGTAAAGGAAAAGGTTGCCAAGAAATGCCCGACTTGTGGCGAGGATCTCACGTACGTCGAGAAGTTCGATCGATATTACTGCTATGTCTGCGCGAAGTATGCTCCAAAGGAGGTCCCTGCCAAGGCCGTTCGCGTTGCTGCCGTCCGTGTGCCCGTGGGAAGATCGGCAAGCGCGAAGGCTGGACTAGCCCTAATCACCACGGGAGCCATATTCCTCATCGTTTCTGGTCTTCTAACACTGCTTGTTACCGCTGGGGTGATGTCTGAGTTCTTTATCTACGACAATAGACCAGTCTCAGTAGTCACACTTTATGGCCTTCATGCCAGCCCATTCTGGTTCGATCTTCTCTTCTTCCTCTTCATAATCTTCGTTCTCTTCGGTGCAGTTTCTGGGCTCTACGCGATAACGAGCCCCAAGAGGAAATAGCTAAGTCTTTTTGCCGCCTCACAGTATGCGGATGTGCCCGATGACTCTGGAGAATATCATCAAACGGTTCAGAAAACCGGGAAAGAGAAGCCCCAAGAAGTACGTCACGACGTGGACGGAGAAAGAAGTTCTGAATGACCGAGTGGTGGAATGCTATGTCATCGTTCTTCGAACAAAGGGTTGCTACTGGTCCAGAATGAGCGGGTGTTCCATGTGCGGGTACATTAACGATTGCGCAGAAGACGCATCTCCGGTCGACATCTCCATGCAGTTTCAGAATGCAATGAAAGCTTACGCAGGGCAGAGGTATCTGAAAATCTATACTTCCGGAAGCTTCCTTGATGAGGAAGAGATTGAGAAGAACACGGGTCTGAAAATGCTGAAAACTGCGCTCTCCCAAGCCGATAGCGTACTCATTGAGACCAGGCCGGAATTCATTTCCAAACAGTTACTTGAAAATCTGCCGAACGGGGAGGGTATCGAGATAGCTATGGGTCTTGAATCTGCAAACAATGTCGTTCTACAGAAATCGATTAGCAAAAGGATGGTATTTGAAGATTTCAAGAATGCCTGCAAAATATGCAAGGACCTCGGAATAAGAACGAGAGCCTACGTTCTTATCAAACCACCATTCCTGACAGAGAAGGAAGCCATGATGGATGCTATCTCATCAGCCCGCTTGTCCTCTGATCTCGTAGACACAATTTCCTTCAATCCCGTCAATGTTCAGAGAAATACGCTCGTGGAATACCTTTGGAGGAGGGGCGAGTACAGACCTCCGTGGCTGTGGACCCTTCTGGAGGTCATCGAGTCCTTAAGGAATCTTGGTCCACGCATTCTTGTTTCCACGGTAGGTGCAGGCGAGAAAAGAGGTGCTCACAACTGCGGCCAGTGCGATTCTGTCATTATCGATTTTCTCAAGGATTTTTCATTGGACGAACTGTCGAGCTCACCTAAACTAGAATGCAATTGCAGAGATGAATGGCTTGATCTTCTCGACACCCAGGGGCCGATGCAATGTTCGGCGGACCCCGCCTCCTTCTTCGACAGATAGCTTTTTGATTGGACTTCCTTTTTCTCCCCCCATGCGCCACTATGATGTCAAGAGGGGATACGAAGGGAATTTGCAGCCAGACAATCTCCGCGCCCTTGTCACAGAGAGCTTCGGCGATTGCGCCGAGGAGGAGGGAAGATTCATCGCTTCCTTTGGCGCGATAAGACAGATTTCGGTTTGGAGTGATGGAAAGGGTTTGATTGTCAACGCAGAGATGGACGCAACCGTTTCAGATGAAATTGCCATGGAGACGATTAGGCGGTACAACGACTTTCTCTCTAAAACGACTGGCTATTCTGCCAAGGAAAGAAAGAAGAGGGCGGAAAAAGAGGCCAAGAAGTAGTGGTCAATCAGCACTCAAGATCCTCATCATCGCCCTCAGGCTCGGCACGCCTTTTTCATCACGACTTCTGAGCGTATCGTAGTTCATGCGTTTTCTTTCCCGCTAGAATCACAATGGAAATCTGGCGGGAGTTTGGCATTGGCTACCCGAAGAGCGCTCCTAGACCGGCGGCTGCCTCTTCTTCGCTGACTTCTTTCTTCTTCTTCTTCTCTTCTTCCTTCTTCTCCTCCACTGGCTCAGCTACCTGAGGTGCTGCAACCGCAGGCACGGAGAATGCGGTTGACATTGCCTCCTCGATGTCGACGCCCTCGAGTGACGCTGTCAGCGCTTTCACTCTGGTCGGGTCGGGCTTGACGCCCGCCGCCTTTAGAATCTTCTCGACATTCTCTTCCGTTATCTCCTTTCCCGCTGAGTGGAGGAGCATCGCCGTGTAGATATATTCCATTAGTTCACCTCCATGATCCTTATCCGAATAGCGCTCCAAGGCCCGATGCAGCCTCTTCCTCGCTTACCTCCTTCTCTTCTTCCTTTTTCTCCTTTTCTGGCCTTCGCTCTGGCTCCCTCTTCTCCGTTGTTGGAAGCTTCTGCTTGAGTTCGTCATCAAGAGCATTCGGAATCTGCGAGGATAGACTGAGCATCTCTCCATAAGCCTTCTGCAAGAGAAGCTCTATCGTCTTCTTTGTTGGGATTCCAGAATTCATCGCGAGGTTCAGGGCCCTCAATTCTGCTTGCAATAGAAGGAGCTTGATGGTATAATCTGTAGCGTAGTGTATGAACATTGCCAGATTCACTGCCCTGCTTGTGACATCTGACAGACGTGACCTGAACTCGCTCTCATCGATCCAAAGATCGTCAGGCAAGAAGACTATTCCATCCTCATAGACTCCAGTCAAATCCAGGCCAACAGTAAGAGGATAGATCTCAAGCCTTGTAAGAACTTGAGCTACACGTCTAGGTATCTTCTCACCCTTCTTCACCAAGAGAGTGTCCTTCTTTATGACCACTTTGCCTCCTTCGATTGAGGCTGGGAGGCCTGCCCTCTGGAGCTCGCTCATGATTGGACCTGGTTTGAAGGGCGTATCTCCTCTCTTGACGAGGAGGTCCTCAGGACTTACTTCACCGCCCCTAGCCGGCACCTTCGTCTTAGTCGACTCCATCTCTTTGTAGAGCATGAATGGATTCAGTTCTGAGAGAACGAATGCCACTTGTCCGCTCATGTGATTAGCAAGTTGCTCGATTCCCTTTTTATTCTCGGAGAGCTTCTCTAGAGAATGCTGAATCAGGCTCTTCTTGGAGACAATGATCTTCACCATTCCCCTTAGTCTCTTGCGGATATGCTGGAGCTGAGGGGAGGGGATCCCCTTGACGTCTGCAACTGCAACAACCGGGCTTTCCGTGACTTCCTTGGTCAGTTCCTCGATTTTCTGGAGCTTCCATTCCGCAACTTCGCTCGTAGGCATCACCTCAAATAATCTTGACGGCAGGCCCCATTGTCGTCTTGACATAGGCCGATTCGATATTCTCCTTCCCCCTCTCCAGGCGTGAAATGAGCCTCTTCATTATTTCATCCACGTTATCCGCGAGGTCCTCCAGTGACATGCTTTTCGTCCCCACGGGCGCATGAAATGTTCTCCTGTCCTTTGTCCTTATTCTCACTGTTTTTTTCATTGTTTCAATCATTGGTCCAGGATCTGCTCCTGGCGGTATGGGTTTGGGCATCTTCCCCCTTGGCGCCAAGATGACACCCAGACGCTTTCCTATGGTGGGCATGAGTGGTGCTTCCGCGAGAAAGAAATCAATCGTTTCTGCGATTTTTCTCGCCTTTCTCTTGTTCTCAGCTAAGTCCTCAATGTCCTCGGGCCCAAATATCATGTCAGCAGCATCTCTCGCCTTTACGGCGAGTTCACCAGTAGCGAAAATCGCTATCTTGACAGGCTTTCCCCTACCCTTTGGGAGAAGGATTTCCTCCTCGATTCTGTTCTTGGGTAGAGAAAGGTCCAAATCCTTCAGATTGACTGCGATTTCAACGCTTTCTTCAAAATTCCTCTGCTTGGAAGTTTCAATCGCCTTCCTTACCGCCTCAATCGTGTTTCTTTCCGCCAAACAGAGACCTCCCGTAGTGCCAGCGGCTCTCGCCTCCTACAGCGGGAAAGTGCATACCCAGCGCTTGGATATAAGTCTTTGGATTCTGTAAGAGGGCTGTGAATAATTGGCGGGAGGCGTCTTCATGATCATCCATTTTGGGC
>JBHIFI010000091.1:0-5664 GCA_046761005.1 Thermoplasmata archaeon | reverse complement strand
TGATAATGAACGACGCCATTTTTCCGGTAGAGGTCTCTGCAATCTGAATTGCTTCGTCATGAAGACTCAACAATCGACATCGCTTCGGACTCTACCCACCTTCTCCACTATACACAGGCGTGGACAGATATGTTACCTTCATAGGGCATGTAGAAAAACTCCAGGCGGCTGGAGACTCAAAGAATAAATCATTGGAAAGGTTTTTAGGTACCGGCAGGTATATTTTTTTCGAGAATTCTATGCGAGGTCTGAAGCAAACAAGTATGGAGGAGCTAGAGGAAAGAGAGAGGATTCTGGCTCAAAGAGAGAAACTCACTCTGAAAAAGATGGAGGAGTTGGCCGAGCGCGAGGCCGCCCTAGAAATGAGAAGAAAAATCCTAGAAAAAAGGGAGAGGGCTGTTGCAAACAAGGAACCAGGCCTCAAAAAGAAGGAGGAAATATTGAACAAGAAAAAGTCCGATCTCGAAGCCTGGGAAGCAGAGCTTAGAAGGATGGGCTCTCGCGTGGCTCAGGAAAGATTACGATTGAAGAAGGTGGAATTACCTGAGGAAAGAAAGGAGTTTCCAAGTGGTATCAAGAGTTTCTTTAGATTGTTCAGTCTGGGAAAGAAACCTTCAGAGGAGAAGAGGCAAGAGTCCTAGTTTTTGATGATTTGCATTCATAGCTTAAGAGTCCTAGGCAGATTCGGATTGAAAAGCGTAAGATAACCCATTCCTCTCAAAGGAGTATTCTTAGTGGAATCTGGACCAATTGTGAAGTTTTGAACTTCAAGTGCCCAACGGAATACTAGGAAAGTGCCCATCCCAAAACTTTTTTGGGGCATTTTTCCAATGGAGTGTTGTGCATATCCTTTCTCAAGGTCATTTGGGGCATTTCACTTCTCCGACAACGGGCAGGTCGATGTTACTATACCTTGCCCAAACTTATCTTCCCCTCTAACCTTTGAGTGAATTGGTCTTGACAAAAGAATCCGAGCAAGGCTGTTTTTCCCGACTTCCCGATCGCCGACAATACATGTCTTCATTTTCATCCTAGGTATTCCAGCCAATGTCTTCGGCTCCTCTGGGAATCGTCCTCAGAGCCTCCAAAGGACTTCTGCCCTTATTATCAGCGTTGATAATGATTTTTGGTCTACGAGATTTTTATGCGAGATGACAGATGCTCGCTCGGTTTATTGTTTAGTATTTCTTTGGAAAGGGGATTATGAATCTCCTAATGCCCGTTCAAGGTTAGGGCTAGAGGACTAAGTTTGTCGTGAAGGTGAGAAAGAAGGGTCCAAAATCGAAAACGAGTTAGAACTTCTCGTCATAAACTAATTTCAAACTGGTGCTCTCTAAAGGCTCTAGATGCTTCTCTTGCTCAGCCCCATATCGTTATCATTTCTGAGAATAATTCCGAAAAGAACTAGACGTTGGATGATAAAGAAAGCCTAAATCGCGGAATGCAGAACCGGGATCCATTCGTGGCATCGATAGATAGGCGTCTTCGCTGTCTCAACTAGCAACTGCCAAAATAGTCGAATACTAGGAATGTCTCTTCAAATGGTGACTCGTGAAATGATAGCTTCCCATACTCAATCACTCTATAAGAGATTGGCATGTTCCTACGACACCATTACGAACGTCCTTTCCTATGGCCAGCAGGGAAAAATAAGGCGCGAAGTTGTCAACAAGCTACAACTGGAAGGGAATGAAACAGTCCTTGATATAGGGTGCGGGACCGGACTCAATTTCGGACCCTTAGAAGAACACTTAGATCCTGAGGGAAGTATAGTTGGCGTGGACCTAAGTAAGGAGATGCTTATGCAGGCGCAACGAAGGGTCCTCAGGAAGGGATGGAAAAATATCGAACTAATGAGGATGGATGCGACACGGTTAAAGCTGAGAAAGAAGGTCGATGCCGTTCTTTGTACCTTCTGCCTGATAACTATTCCTCGCTATGACGAAGCACTCAAACACGCTTTAGAGAATTTGAGACCAGGCGGCCACTTCGCAGCAATGGACTTAAAGCTGAGCGACAATGTATTCGCGTATTTAGCAAACCTAAACATCCAATGGGAAGCTTACATCTTTGGTGGAGACCTTAGAAGGAAACCATGGGAACTCCTGAGACAGTTAGAGAATGTTGACATCAAAACGAAGTACTTGGACACCCTGATTATCTATAGCGGGAGAAAACCGCAAACGAATCTTTTGGCAAAATCAAATCACTTTGGAGTTGAGGGTGAAAAGAAGTATAGGGAAGATAACGAATAAGAGAGAATGGCTTCGGAAGGTCCATTTTCCAAATGGATTGGACCGTTGCATATGCGATGATGGTAAGACTCGTATTGGCAGGGAATACTATGCTCAGTGTGCTTGTTCATGTCACAAGAAGGGCAAGACTTCTCCACATAAGTCAAAAGGGGACCTCGGCAGGAAATGAGATGCCTTTTAAGTGAATCGCACCTACATTTAGTGGTCTTTTGGATAGCATTCTGAGGAGAAAATGTCTTCCTTGATGGGGGACTATCCCATTTTTGGGTCAGACCAGCAACGAAGGTGATTTCGCCGAGACACCCGGCCTGGGGACGTACGTAAGGGCAGACCGGTGCTTCGTTGGGGAAGATTCGCATGATAACAGAAGGCTCATCTCAGCCTTACTGATAAACACGCCTCAGTAGTCCTAAAGCCTGCAAAGTGACCCACTTGTTTGTCTTCCCTTTCTGCCCCAAGTTCGTCTGCATTCTGCCGTAGGGAGTCACCTCGAGCCGAAATCTGCCCTTCTCATCCTGTTTATCTATCAGGATTTCAAGTGCCTCCTGCACCCTCTCATCCTTCGTATATCCCAGCTTCGTCAGGACATCGAGCGCCCGCAGAATGTTATACCCATAAAACCGTGGAAAGGCGAGAAGCAGGTATCTATCCTTGATTATTTTGAAATCATGATGGTCAGCCCTGAAGAGGCGGTGCATGAGGAAGAACTCGGCGGCCCGCTCAGACGCCCTTCTTATCCGAGCGCTCCACTTCCGCTTCGGGAGCTCGGAGAACGCCTCCAACGGTTCGATGCTTCCTATGAAACAGCCATGTTTGTCATACTTGTGGGACCTCCAATCCGTGCATATCCAACCACCGTCATGTGACTGAGATTCGATGAGCCAGTCGACGGCCTTCATGATTCTGGGATCGTTCTCATATCCAAGTCTTATGAGAGCCGTGACCATGTTTCCTGTCAACCCGCCGCACAGCTGGGAGAATGGAGGTTTCATCGCGCTCCTCCACGTGCCGAAGCAACCGTTCTCCATCTGAAACTGGAAGGCGTATTCGCAGGCTCGTCTCACCCCCTTATCCGAGGAATCCACCCCAATCTGACCGAGGATCATGAGCGTCCAATTGGTTGATTTGTACTTGGGCTTGTACCAGTAGTCCCTGTCCTCCCAGTATCCGCCCCTCTTCTGCTTTGAGAGAATCCTCTCGACGAGCTTCGATTTCATTATCGCCTCTCTCGCCTCGCGGACCTCGCGACCTCGCTTTCCTAGCACATCCCGCAGAGTGAGATATCGCGCGGACGGATTCCCCTCCTCTAAGAGCCACGGAATTGGGTCGCCGTTCAGGAGGGACATCCAGTCTCCCATTCAATCGCCTCTCAAAACCCGCCAACGATTATATACTTTTCAGCCATTTTCCAACCAATGAGCATTCGTCTCCTCGCCAGAAAGTACACCCTTCAGAACGCCCATCTCTTTGGCGGGCGCGCAGATGAAAAGGCGGTGATGGGCAAAATCATGGCGGAAGATCCCAGTCTCAGGTCCCGGACTTCTGAGGTGCTCGATGTCGTGCGTGAGGTGGTCCGCGAAGTGAACTCCCTTCCGCTGGAGCAAGTGGAAGAGGAGCTCCTCAAGATCGACCCGTCTCTCCTCAAGAAGGAGAAGAAGGAGAAGATAACCGAACTTCCAGAGCTTCCCAATGTCAAGGACGAAGTCGTCATGCGTCTCGCTCCCTATCCATCCGGAGCGCTCCACATTGGGCATTCTCGAATGGCACTTCTGAATGATGAGTACGTGAAGAAGTACGATGGCAAGCTCCTCCTCGTTTTTGATGACACCATAGGGTCGGAAGAGAAGATCCCCGTACCGGAGGCTTACGACCTGATCAAGGAGGGACTGGACTGGCTCGGTGTTGTCTATCACGATGTCGTCTACAAGTCGGATAGGATGCACATGTTCTACGAGTGGGGAGGGAGGCTTCTGAAGGATGGGTACGCATACGTTTGCGAGTGCCCCGCCGAAACGTTAAGAGATTTGCGGGAAAAGGGAGAGGAATGCGACCATCGCGGTATCGGAATCGAGGACAACGTAGAGAAGTGGATCAAGATGCTGGATGGCTACTATGGCGAGGGCGAAGCAATCGTCCGCTTGAAGACGGACATGAAGCATCCCAATCCTGCCTTCAGGGACAGGGTCCTATTCAGAATCCGCGAGAGGGCTCACCCTCGAACCGGAGATAGATTCAAGGTCTGGCCAATGCTCGAGTTCTCCTGGGCCATCGATGACCATCTCCTCGGCGTAACTCATATCCTGCGAGGAAAGGACTTGGTCATAGAGGACGAGATGGAGAGGTATCTCTGGAATCTCTTCGGTCTCCCAGAAAAGGAAATCGTCCACTACGGGATGCTCCGCCTGAAGGAGATGAAGCTGAGCAAGAGTGCGATGCACAGGGAGATCGAGAAGGGAGTTTACGCGGGAGTCGACGACCCGAGGACATGGACGCTTCAATCCCTCATGAAAAGGGGAATCGACCCCCAGGCTCTGAGGAGTTTCATACTCGGCTTTGGCGTTAGCCTCACAGATGTCGAGGTCGCTGCGGATAATCTCTACGCCGAAAACAGGAAGATGATAGATGAGCGGGCGAACAGGTACTTCTTCGTCCCCGACCCCGTGAAGATTCGTCTGATCGGCAAACCCGAGGACCTTAAGGTCGCCCACGCCCCGCTTCATCCCGACGTAAGGGAAAGGGGCACGCGCTCTCTAGACGTCTCGCGGGACATAGTCTTCGTCACAAGGGCGGATTTCGACGCAAACATCGGCAAAGAGATCAGGCTGAAGGACTTCTGCAATGTGATTCTGGGCGAAGAAGCGAAGTTCACCTCGACCGAAGTGAAGGACATTCCAAAGATTCAGTGGTCGGACGCCGAGATTTCGGTGAAGGTGATCATGCCAGACGGAAGAGTCCTGGAGGGATACGGAGAGTCCAATCTTCGGGAGACGAAGCCCAGAGACATCGTGCAGTTCGAGAGAGTAGGCTTTGCTAGAATCGATAAAGTGCTTTATGGGATAACCGCCTACTTCGCCCATCGTTGATGGTTGTCTCACGGGGACTACTGCACCATCTCGGTCTCGCCGCAGGAGGGGCACATGATCTCGAGCGGTCTCTTTGATGTGGTCAGTTCTATGGGTGCACCGCAGGCCTTGCAGTTGATTACCATCGGTCTGGTAGCCTCCTCCTCGACGACTGGCTCCTCGGGAGGCTTCTCCACTGGCGGGACCTCCTCCGGCTTGGCAGGCGGAACGGCAGGCTTTGGGGGACGTCTCGGTCTCAGAACAAGAATGAAGAGAATGATGACCAGTATGAGAAGGATTATGTCAATCAGAGGAATGTCGGCCGCCTTGGCCCACCAGAAGGGGTT
>JBHIFI010000090.1:0-5692 GCA_046761005.1 Thermoplasmata archaeon | reverse complement strand
GGCAACGCGATTTCCTGGAACAATGGCCCTGGGATTGCTACCGATTCCGCGTATGACAACACAATCCACAGTAACACCCTCATCGGCAACAAGGAACCGGAAGAATTCGTGTTAGACCAGGTCATTCTCTGGATAATCGTTGCCGTCGCGATAGCGGCCATTCTTGCAGCGGTCTTTGTTCTTGTGAGGATTCGTGGGAAGGATCGAGCGTAGTGAGGGTTCGACTCAGGGCCTCATAAGGAACCGATCAAGCTCCGTCCTCCTCGGCAAACCCGCCCGCGCTCCCATCTTTGCAACGCAAAGGGCCGCGACCGCGTTTCCCAGTTCTCCGCAACTCTCACTATCTCGATTCTCCAATACGCCTGAGAGGAACCCCGCCGCGAAGGCATCCCCAGCACCCGTCGTATCGAGGGCTTGAGCGGGAAAGGCAGGGACCATCCAGCTTCCCTCCTTGTTTGCTATGTAACACCCCTTGTTGCCAAGGGTGACGGCTACCAGGTTGCACCCCTTTTCGATGAGCAGGCGGGAACCTTCTTCGTATCCTGCCCCGCCAATCCTCTGAATTTCCCTCCTGTTGAGAATGAGTATGTCCAGCCTCTCGATGAGCTGCTCCAAATCATCCCGTTCTGCGTAGATAGCTCCAGGGGCAATACTGAGCATTTGCCCATCTGGTATGCTTTCGAGAAGCCCCATTTGCAGACGGAACTGCTCCTCACCACAGAAAGAAGTCATGTGAAGTATTCTTGAAGAGTGGATAAATCCGAGGTCAAGATCTTCTTTCGATATCGTGTCGTTTGCACCCGGGGAGATGTAGAGCGCTCTCTCTCCCTTTGAGTCGATGAACGAGTATGCGGTTCCTGTGGGTCGGTCCTTTCTCATCACTATTCGGGAGGTATCCACACCGGTTCTGTCTAACTCGATGAGGATTTCCCTGCCTTCAGTATCGTCCCCTATCGCCCCCACGTATCCGGTCTTGAAGCCGAGCCTTGCGAGCGCATAGATAGTGTTCGCAGCAGACCCACCAGGGGCCGAGCTCTCCTCCTGAACGATCAGCTCTTCGTCCCCAGAGGCGATCCTTGGGACCTTGAGTAGGCGATCCCAGTTGAGGGCACCAAAGCCGATAACGTCCATCAACCTACCCCAGCTTGGCCGCTTGTCCTCGAATGGCCTCCCTCATCGCCATATGGACCTCGAGAACGTCATCGAAGTTCTTCCTTCCCTCGAGTACATGGTAGTACGGGTCCACGCCTTCGCCTTCGCGGGCAGTGACGGCTTCGATGACTGCGCTCTTGCCACCCTCCTCCCATTTCTTCATGATTAACTGCAGATTCCGCATGTCCCTCGTCGCCAGTCCTACGTTTCCGTATGGCACAGCATACTGATTTCCATTGAAGACGACCGCGATACCTCCCTTTTCCTTGACGAACTGAAGCATTTTCATGTCTGTGATGCTGTCACCAATCACGATGGAATTGCTCACGTCTTCGCCCAGCTGCTCGGCGATCTTGAGGAGGGCATCGATTTTCCGAGCCCCGCCACAGACACTCATCTTCTCTATGACCTTTCCAACGGGGCGTTGCGTGAGCTCCGCGAAGAAGAATCTGTCCAATCGTTCCTTGACAGCAACATCGTTCTCTGGCGGGTAAAGCTCGAGTATGTCCTTCTCCGCTTGCCTGATGATATCGATGTCCTCCTCACCGAACTCGAGGAGGTAGCTGTTGAGCGGGAACCTCGTAGATGCGATGTTTGATATGGGTATGCCAAGCCTCGACCCGATGCTGTGGGCGTGCTGCTCATAGCTCGTGGAGATTATGTATACAAGCCAGTCCTCAGAGAGCAACTTCTCAATCATTTCCTTGGCGCCAGGCACGAGCATTGCTCTGCTCGAAACCCTCGATATGTCGTCCTCGTTTATCTTGTGAGAGACAAGAAAGGGGGCTATCAGTGAAAGAGTGTCTCCCGCCTCGTAGTTCTCCCTTCCCTCTAGGGCCAGGAGATCGTCGTAGCGGCTTATGACCTCGAACATCTCCTTGCCTCTTTCTATCGAAGCTATCACCTCATAGGCATTATCCTGCGGGGACAACGGTCCTTCAAGGTCGAAGTAGACGAGTTTTGTCACGTGTCGGAAAAGGTTCTGTTGACTAAAAAGCCTACCGCTTGTTTTGTGTGAGGGGCCTCGTTCAATTTGTTCACTCTGACGACCCGCACATCTCTTGGTCGGGCGGGAGGCTCTAATCAAGCCATCGATACCCTTTGCGGCGATGATCTATGCGTATTACTTTGATTGCAGATTTCTCAGGCCTATAAGCTATACGATAATCACCGACTCGAAGTCGAAAGAGATCCTCTCGGCCATTGACACCCATCAACTTCTTAACATCCAATCGCTTCTCTCCAGATGCTAGCTTTCTTAATGCGGCCTTGATTCTCTTCCTCATCTCTGGGGACAGCTTCTCGTACTCTCTTTGAGCGCGTGAGGAAAGCAAAACCTCTTTACTCATTCCAACTCATCAAGGCTGACCCAGTTCTCTTCAGCATCTAGAATCCTGTAGGACTCTTTCATGTACTCTACGTACCTAGCTCTCTCAATCAATTTCAGTATGATGTCGTTGTAAGTCTCGCCCTTTCGACCAAATGACCTCAGCAAATCCCGAACCTTGGTATCAACCTGGATTGTTGTCGCTTTCATTTGACCACTATGACAACTATAGCGACTATAGGATATAGAGCTTTCGCCACCTGACCCTGTGGTAGCGGATTATGACCTCGAACATCTCCTTGCCTCTTTCTATCGAAGCTATCACCTCATAGGCATTATCCTGCGGGGACAACGGTCCTTCAAGGTCGAAGTAGACGAGTTTTGTCACGTGTCGGAAAAGGTTCTGTTGACTAAGAGGCCTACCGATTTTTTGGGGGAGTGTCCTTCAAACTTGAGACCGCTCAAAATCCAGGTCTGTCTAAGACCGTGAGCTTTGTGTCCTTACGCACCAGCAACAAACTTATACCTGAGCGCTTCTTCTCTCACGAGACTGTCTTTGGCGGGGGTGTTGGGAATTGTCGAGCCGATATGGACAACCCGTTCTGGTGAGTTTCGGGATAACAAGAGAATGCGACCTTAAGTGTCCCCATTGCTACAGTGATTCGGGTGAGCGAGATCCCGAGGAATTGAGCACCGAGGAGGCAAAGGAGGTCATAACTGAGATCGCAGATTTGGGTGCCAAAATAATCATCCTAGATGGCGGAGAACCCGCCTTAAGGGAGGATCTTGTCGATCTTGTTACTCATGCGAGGGACGTTGGTCTGAAACCCGTCCTCGGATCAAACGGCATGTCCTTATCGGAAGACCTGGTTTCTCGTCTTCTTTCCGTGGGCTGTCGTGGTATCGCCATCAGCCTGGATGGTGCAGATCCTCACACTCACGACAGTTTCCGAGGTTTGGAGGGTGCATGGGAAAGGACCATCGAAGGTGCAAAAAACTGTGCAAGGCTGGGAATGCCCTTTCAGATAGCCCCTCTGGTGTACCGGGACAATTGGACGCAACTCGAAGATATTGCCAAGAAGGCAAAGAGCTTAGGCGCGAATGCCGTCGAGGTTTTTGATTATGTCCCATCGGGCAGAGGAAGGGGAAAAATTGAATATGAATTGACAACAGACCAGAGAAAAAGTATCATAGACCAGATCGTTCGATGGCAATCAAAGGGAGACATCACCTACAGGGTCATTGCGTTGCCTCAATACTGGGTTGAGGTTGAGAGAACGGTCCCGGAGGACGAGGTGCTTGAGAAATACACGAGAAGCTGCTGTGCTGCAGGAACTCGGTACATCACCATACTTCCGAACGGGGATGTGATCCCGTGCATGGTTCTTCAAGTGAAGCTTGGGAACGTCAGAGAGGATAGTCTAAAGGAGATATGGTATGACTCCCCGCTGCTTGAGACCCTCAGAAATAGGGACCTTTTGAAGGGAAAATGCGGTCGATGCAAGTATCGAATCTCCTGCACTGGTGCAAGATGCAGGGCTTACGAAAGTACAGGTGACATGATGGCAGAGGATCCCACATGCTGGTTCCCAGAAGATATCATCTCGGAGGACTGAGAAGGCTTGAAAACGATGGAGTGGGATGAGAGAGTTTGGAATGCTCTCAAATATGCGGTGACAGGGATGCCCATCTTTGTCCGAAAGAGAGCATTGCGAAAGATAGTCGAAGCGAGCGAGGAGAACGCGAGAAAGAGAAGCTCGAATATCGTTCAGGTCCCTGACCTTGTTAAAGCAGCGAAGGAAAAGGTTCCCAAGAGCGTCCAAGGAGCGTGCTTCAGCGCTCTTCAGGAATGCGGAATCCAGATTCAGTGAAATTCCTGAGGAGGATACGGTGACGTCGCATTCTTTGGCCTTATCTTGGATATCGGAAGCTACGAAACCTCTTACTTCGATACGGTTTTCGACGTTTGCCAATTCTTGGATGATGAACAGTTATAAGCTTTTAGAAAATTGAACGAATCTCCTTAAATAGGGAAAAATCGACTTCATCCTGTATGCTTTCATTCTGGAAACGCCGTGGACACCTACCAATGTTGTGGAAAGTCATTTCGTCAAAGCCAAAAGTCACTCTGCTTCTGGTATTCTTTTTCCTTTCCCTTACCATGGTGCTCTGTCTCCTTTCTGATCGTTCAGTAGCTCAACCCGATATCATTGTCGCAATGAGCGGATCCACCTCATCACTGGAACCCGGTGATATAATCACCTACACTATTTTCTTCGACAACTCAGGGCCTGACTTCTCTCCTGCAGTATGGGTCAACCTCACTATGCCGTCCTGTTTGACTTACGTGAATGACACTTCCGCACTTGAAGGTGGCATAAAGACAGGAGACTACAACTGGACATTCCAGCCTGTTCCTGTGGGCAACCACTCGTTTGCTGTCATGGCAGAATTGGGCTCAAATATTGCTGACATGGAATTAATACTGTCTGAGGTCCATCTTGACTATAAGAACGTCACAAATGCTAGCATGCCATCTTCTTCTGACAATCATACATCTGTGGGAAAGATCCCTCAGATTGTTCCAGATATTCTGATCTCTTCTCCTATCGCCGATCCGGGTGATGCGTTCAACATCACCATCTACTTCAACAATACAGGTTCCGCCGCGGCTGACAACCTACTGGTCAATATCACACTACCGAATGGGATTAGCTATCTCAGCGACAATTCTGCTTTAGAGGGCGGCACCAAGATTGGAGACTACAACTGGAGCTTTTCTTCTGTATCTCTAGGCAATCATCACTTCAACATAACTACCCTTGTGGAAATCGGACTCGACAACGGAACTTTCCTAAACATAAACACCACTGCCATCTTCTCAAACATAAACCAGATTTGGTTCCAAGAAAGGGGGACCGATGCGACTCTTCTCGTCGTTGCACCGATAATGGAAGTCAGGAAGTCGAGCAACACTTCCTTTGTTGTACCTGGCGAGACCGTTGATTTCACAATTGATTTAAGGAACATTGGAGGAGCGAATTCCAAAGATGTTTGGGTCAATGACACACTCCCGGAGAACCTATCTCTTATCGATTCCTTTCCAGACTACGAAAGCGTCATTGGAAAGACGTACACCTTCCATTTCACTGATTTTGCGATTGGCTCGCAACAGATCTTTGTTGAAGCCAAGGTGAATGATTCAGCTCCTAC
>JBHIFI010000089.1:0-5822 GCA_046761005.1 Thermoplasmata archaeon | reverse complement strand
CTTTTAATCCCCGCTCTTGTCCTTGGAATCATTCAAATAGGATTGAATACTTTGCCAATACGGAAGGGGATTCCTCGTGATTTCCATTGCCGAGCCGACGCTGGGTGAAAAGGAGCTGGAGTACGTTGTGGATTGCATCAAAAGCAATTGGATAAGTTCTAAGGGCAGATATGTGCAACGCTT
The DNA here is from genome assembly GCA_046761005.1 of Thermoplasmata archaeon. GTDB lineage: Archaea > Thermoplasmatota > Thermoplasmata > RBG-16-68-12 > JAGMCJ01 > JAGMCJ01. The sequence continues at coordinate 5,639 of JBHIFI010000089.1, read as the reverse complement.
TGAGAATCTATTCGCTGAGTATTGCGGACGTTCGGATGGAATTGCAACTTCTAGCGGAACAACAGCATTGCACTTGGCTCTAGAGTCCTTGGGAATTGGAAAAGGAGACGAGGTGATCGTCCCAACACTCACCTTCATTGCAACAGCGAATTCGGTTTCCTACACAGCCGCAAGGCCAGTATTCGTCGATTCGCATCCTGATTATTGGTGTATGGATCCACGTAGGATTGAAGAGAAGCTGACTAAGAATACCAAGGCGATAATCCCCGTTCATCTCTACGGACATCCGTGCGACATGAAACCTATCCTGGATTTGGCGGAGGATAATTCCCTTTTTGTAGTGGAGGACGCCGCTGAGGCACACGGAGCAGAGAGCAAGGGCAGAAAAGTGGGAAGTTTTGGTGATGTTTCCTGCTTTTCTTTCTATGGCAATAAGATCATCACAACAGGAGAGGGCGGGATGTGTTTGACTGACGATGCCTCCCTTGCTCGAACGATGAGGAAACTCAGAGACCACGGGATGGACACGGAGAGAAAATACTGGCACGAAACGATAGGATTCAATTATAGAATGACCAATTTGCAGGCAGCAATCGGGGTAGCTCAAGTTGAGAAACTTGACATCTTTTTGGGGGCAAGAAGAAGAAATGCGCGACTCTACGCTTCTTTCTTAGGAAAGGTTGAAGGAGTTGTCCTGCAACCCGAGATGCCGTGGGCTAAGAATTCGTTCTGGAACTATTCAATCCTTTTGAGGGAAAGTTACGGAATGGGCAGAGAAGAACTCTCGAAGATTCTCGAAAAGAATCAAATAGAAACGAGGCCACTTTTCCATCCGGTACATTTGATGCCTCCCTATCTTGATGGCGATAGATTCCCGGTCGCAGAGAGTCTGTCAAAGAGGGGAATAAGTCTTCCCAATGGGCCTTCAGTGGAGAAAGAAGATATCGAGTCTATATGCAGGATAGTGAGACGTCGATCGGGCTGACAACAAGCAAACTTGCCAAAGATCTGCCCAAGCATTTCGCACTTCTCACTTCGAGTCCTTCCTCAACATAGGGAAAAAACTGAATATGCGGTAGAGCAACCTCCAAAGAAACTCGCCAAGGCTATCGATTGGATGAATTATGTAGTATATCTCCTTCCATTCGCTGCAGATTCTATAGTCATTTTTCTCGGTTATCCTCAGGGCCCCAATGTTCGATTTAGGAATAGTTGCAAGCAAGAAGCTATGGTAGTTTGCCGCGATTGCGTTTACACGATAGAGAAGCCTATAACCGACTCCTCTGTCTTGATGTCCTTTCTCAACCGCTATCCAGCTTAATGGGAGTCCATAGCGCTTCCTCACCCCCCCGATGCCAACAATCTTGCCTCCAATTCTTTCCCCTATGATGATATGCGAACTTGCTACCTCTTTTGCGGTTAATGTGAAAGTCTGCCTCTCTTCTCCCAAAGTCCTAAAGAAGGCAAGTGCTTCATCTTTGGAGATCTCTTCTATCATCCGACTCCTACCTTCATTCCTTGAAATCAAAACGGTTTTCAACGCCCTTCCAAGAGGAAGATACAAAGGCGGAAGAGTCTACGGGCTCTTTTCCAGCTAGGCGTTGCTTCCTTATGTAACGGATCGTCTCCTCCTCGATTTTTTTCTGACCTTTTCTGCCAACATCCCAAAGATAATTGCTTGAAGACTTACTACCAAGAGAATCGATGCACTTCCAGCAATTGGAAGGTATGGTGATGCTTTCCCAATCTCGAAGAAACCTACAAGAAATCCAGAAGCAAGCGCCGTGCCTATGAGAGCCATTGTAAGTCCAATCAATGTCACGGCCTTTAGGGGGTGGTACTGAGCATACACCTTGATAAGGGTTTTTCCAGATGATATGGCGTATCCCCAAACACTTGAGATGAGACGTGACTTTCCCTTTCTTTCTCTAAATGCCACAGGAACCTCTGTTACTCTAAGGTTCTTCGCCCCTGCTTGAACGAGACACTCATGAACATAGGTATGAGAAGAATTCAGATTCATTTTAGAGGCGGCTTTTCTGCTAAATGCTCGAAATCCTGTTTGAGCGTCAGATATGGATAAACCCGAAGCTCTTCTTGTGACCCAGCTCGCAATCTTGTTTCCGATTTTCTTGCTTGTGGGCATATGTTCAAGAAAACTGACCTGCCTGTTTCCTAGGACAATGTCAGCTTTTCCTTCCAGGATAGGCTGAATGAGTGGAGAAATTTCGGATGGACTATACTGCATATCCGCATCAATACTAACGATGATATCCTCTCCCATGGCGAGAGCTCGATTTAGCCCGTTCTTGAAAGCCACGCCCAACCCCATATTTCTCTTGTGGCGCAAAATGAAGTCGACCCCGGCCTTCTGAGCCTCTCGGACTGTTGAGTCGGTGGAGCCGTCATCAATTAAGAGTATTTCAACGGAATCGATACCTTCCATCTTTCTCGGAGTCTCTTCAATCACGAAACCCACAGTACTTTCCTCGTTATAGGCAGGAATCATAACAAGGAGCTTCACATCCCCGTCCTCCCACAAAAGCTGCATATATCACCCAATGCTCACACAGACATTTTGCTACGACTTGAATTGGGAAGTCCTTACTTATATTTTGTGAGAGCGTGCAAGCAAAAGGACAATGGTATGGTCTACCCACAATCTTCGAATCAACGGAGACCCTGATATTGGGTGCAAAGATCCGAAATTGAGTGGTGAAGACCATCCTTGTTGCATATGTCCCGTGAGCTATGGAAATCACGCCCAACAATTTGGCGTCTTCTTTTGCCAGAAGGATGAGGAAAGCCAGATGCAGAACAACATCGGTTAGTTCGTGCCTAAGAGCAACGTTTTCGATACACACATAGCTATGAGTCAGCGCATTTCATTCTTAGTGGGCGAAAAAATCTAGAAGGATTGCCAAGAACGTCTAGGATACTGCCTTCGGTCACGAAAGGAATCAGAGAGATGCGATAGAGGAGAGGGAGATTTAGGAGTATCTTGCTCTCCGGAAAGTTGAATCTCCCGCTCATTGAACCACGATTTCACTTTTTTCTTTCATCGATGTCCGAGCGGCATCACAACTGAGGGTTGGGCAAGAAATACCCCAAGAGCAATGAAAGGGGCATAGAGATTTCCGTCGGGAAAAGGAACGAGGCTTTTGATGATTGGAGAATAGGAAGAAAACTCCTCTAGAGAGCTTTTCATGGAAAAACAGACGTTTCTCCATGTCCCTTGATGAGACAAAGAAAAAAAGGTATAGTATTCCTAGAATCATTCTAGCCATTGACTTCTCACAATCCTCAACTCTTTCTTCTGAGATATTCAGAAAAAAGGGGGTCAACCAACTTATAACTCTCACCTTCCTTCCGCAGAATACCCTTTCTTAGGAGGCTTGTCAATCCATAATAGATGTTCTGTTTGGTGTCATTGAACTCGCCATATGGGGAGGCTCCTTCCGTTGAGGCCAATAATCGGCATATAAGTAGCTGAAGCGGAGCGGTTCTCGATAGGGAGGACCACAGGCTCTCAAGGTAGCTTTGCTGCATCAGCATAACTTCCTCAAAGGCATCATCAACCTCTTCAATTGAAATCTCCTTTCTATGCCCCCGAACGCGATAATATAAGGTCTGGCAAAGAAGTTGTGTATAATATGGATGTCCTTCCGTTATCTCCAGTATCCTCGAGACGACCGCGGAAGGCGACTTGATGTGCTCAGAGGAGAAAGTTCGTCTTATGTATCGGGCAAAGGCGTCCTTTGAGATGGGAGGTAGCTCTATGGGTGTTGCGAAACCGTAGAAAGCCTCTCTTCTGTCCCGAAAAAGGTCATTCATTATTGATTCCTGGCTTCCCGAGAATACATAAACAGTGGACTTGTGCTTCTGAAACTTGGCCCTCATCTTCTTTATTAAGGCGCCATCTATCTTCTTGAGGTCTCCGAACTCATCGTAGCCGAAGCATAACTTTTTCTTATGCTTAGTGGCAAAAGAATCAGGAAAGTCGAGAGCCTCGTCGAGAAGGTCTATGGGCTTTCTCATTTCTCCCGAAAAGCTCAGGACAATTTCATATCCCTCCGCCGTAACGTGCTTTAACTCGACCACTCGCCTAAGTCTTTCGATCCCCTCCTTGGCCGCCCTTATAATGCGATCCGCGGAAATCCCTCGGTTTCCAAGGATCGTCTTGACAATCATCTCAGCAAGATCCGCCAGAGTAGGCGCACTGAAGATGTCAACATTTCCAATGAACCAACCTTCTCTCTTTAGCCTTCGTAAGACTTCTAGCATAACGGATGTCTTTCCCGTTCTTCTTGGTGCCGCCAGTACCACGCTCTGACCATTTCTTATATGAGAGAGAATGTTCCTGACCACTTTCCCTCTCCCTACAAGATGTCTGCCCGTAACAGGTCTTCCGTAGGGAAAAACCAGGTCTTCCATGAGACTACCTATTCTGCGGTAATATTTAGACTTTACTACGGCTCCCCTTTACCTCTTGGTATAGGACGAGACTTTACTACGAGCCGACTGTACCCTAGAACCTACGCATACGAGCCAAATGAAAAGATTCGACCCTTCTCTTCAAACTGCACATCCTGGTTCTATCACCAACACGAGCATCTAAATGGACTTTACTGTGGAGCGGGAAGGTTTATGAAACATCGGTTGCTACCCGTACTCATGACCATCGAATCTCTGCACTTCCTTCTCACATATGAATGCAACTTCGAGTGCGATCACTGTTTTGTTTGGGGTTCTCCTGAGAACAAAGGAGTGATGAAGCTCTCTCAGATAGAAGAGATACTGAGGCAGGCGGGAGAAACGGGAAAGATAAGAGGTATCTGTGTCGAGGGCGGGGAGCCCTTTCTTTACTATCCCATCCTTCTCTGGACTCTCAAACGAGCGAGGGGCCTAGGATTCGAAGCGGGAGTGGTCACGAATTGCTACTGGGCGACAGCGGTTGAGGATGCGAAAGAGTGGCTGAGATCGATACCGGAGGTGGACATCTCGGACCTAGGCTTGAGCGAGGACTATTTCCACTATGAAAAGGAGAGGAACCCTGAGTTCGCGAAGGAGGCGGCTGACAAGCTAGGCATTCCCCATTCAACGATTTCCATCGAAGACCCGAGAGAGGAGATCTCTGCCCGAGAAGGAATGATGATGCTCAAAGGAAGGGCGGCCGAGAAGATCGCACCTGACATACCCAAAAAGCCTTGGCAGAGTTTCACAGAATGTCTGGATGAGGATTTCTCCAACCAGAAGAGGGTTCACATTGACCCGTTTGGATTCGTTCATGTCTGTCAGGGGATAGTGATAGGGAATCTCTTTGAGCGGAGCTTGAGGTCTATATTCGAGGAGTTCGACCCGAACAAGCATCCGATCTGCGGCCCGCTTTTGGAAGGAGGTCCCGCCAAACTCGTGGAGGTGTACGGAGTCCGGCATGCAAAGGAATACGCGGACGAATGCCACCTCTGCTATGACCTGCGGTGCCGACTGAGAACTGAATTCCCGGATCTTCTCTGTCCTGACCAGATGTACGGCGTCCAAGACTCGAGCAAGGTTTAATAAAGGGAACCCGATTATATTTGTTAGCGGACTCGTGGCCTAGTCTGGATAGGGCATCGGCCTTCTAAGCCGACGATCCT
>JBHIFI010000088.1:0-5862 GCA_046761005.1 Thermoplasmata archaeon | reverse complement strand
TCCTCATTGTATCACGACATTTCGACTACCCAGTCAATTTCCGCCTCCACCTTCACCCAATACGCCTCTCCTACAAGAAGCACTTCTGCGTCTCCGAGCACTCTCAGGAAGAAGGGTGGTGCCATGGGATCGAATCCCTCCACTCTCGTGGCACCGATAGAGGCCTCTAGATCCGATATGGAGTAGCTGGAATTCATGGAAGGGAACCCGACTAGATTCCATCCCTCTTCCAGATGCATTATTGTCTGAGCGGGAACCATTCCCGCTACCGTGAGATTGCTCTCCTTGGTGACATTGACCCATATTCCCATGGTGTGATTGATTGAGGGAAGGTCTCCCTTGTAGGGTTTGAATGTCATATACGATTTCCATGGATCACTATCATATGAGAGGTAAGACCAAGCCTTGTCATGTTTCACTGTTTGTAGCACGTATTCAATGCTTGCATTGGATTGAATGAGAGGAATTGATATGAGATTTAGTCCTTGAGAGAGCGAGCGGGTGAACTTTCCTGCCTGATTCGGAGAGCAGGAAGAGTTGATGGCTGCATTCACGGCACATACGCAATAGAAGTAGTTGATCGGATCGCCCTCTCCGGCATTTTCGTCCACGTATTCCGAGGTGCCATTTGGAATTCTCTCTAAAAGCTGATAGCCTCTACCTTTGGAATCATAGCTTGTTGCGTTGCGATAGACGTCATATCCTATGACACTTTCTGAGCCCTTACCATCATCAATTGACAACTTCCAATTGACGGTCACGTTTTGGAATTCGCTTCCGGAAAGATGGGCATTCAAATCCGTTGGAGGTGAGAGAGCAGATGGAGGAAGAACCTCAATGGATGCACATGCTTGATTATTGCTTTCGTTCAGTTCCTGAATGGTGTTCTCAGGATCCGCGAATACGCAGATATCATGCCATCCTATTCCTTCTGCTGTCCATGTGACTCCTACCCACTCCTTCCATCCTCCCCGAGGAAGGAGGACTATCAGCTGGTCTCCATCTATTCGAACTCCATCCTGAGGGTTGCCATCGAAGAATCTTGCCCATACAATGGTGGCATCTTCTGAGCCTATGTTGTAGACGGCTGCACTTATATCGATGGATTCTCCTTCTTCAATTGGACCAGAGGGATCGAAGAGTATCTCCTCATCATAGACGGCGATGTCAGGCATTTTGGGAGTATAATTTACCAGAGGATAATAATCGAATGTCGTGTCGTATATGGGATAGGGAGTGTCTCCTATCCCATCACTTCCAGGGATGTCCTGATTGGGGCCCTTGAATCGGTCCGTTCCCACGTAGTTAGACCAGTAGTTTCCTCCTATGGGATAGCTCTCATTCCAGTAGCTTAGTCCATAAGGATCAATAGCTTGAGAGGAGTCAAATAAGGGATTGTCTATGAAGGAATTGTTCCAGACTCTGCACCCTGTGCAGTTCAAACAGATGGCATAGTCTCTGCTTTTCTCAATCCAATTTCCATAGATTTCATTGTTCTCGGAAAAGGTAAGTAACACGGCAAAGTCGTTATCAAAGAAGACATTCCCTCGTATCGTTGTATTCGATACACTAAGAAGGATTCCTCCAGCTCCTTCAAGATAATTGTTCTCTATGATGTGTCCATGTCCAGAGGCACCAATACGGGCACTAAAGCCAAGAAAGCGATTGCCCCGAATTGTGTAGTTGTTTGCAACACCCAGCCAGATGTAGCTTGTCTGAAATGTGTTCGACGCGATTAGGTTATTCCCAGAGGGTCTATTTCCTTCACCAAGGAACGCCGTTATCTTTGTTGTGCCGAAATAGCTTCCCGATATGACGTTGTTTTCCGAGCCGATTATGGCGACAGCTTCATAAGCCCCAAGTATCGTTGAGTTCCTTAATTCCAGATGACCGTATGTTTGCACGCGTATGCTTTCCCAGAGGGTTACTGGCGGATTGGGCATGAACACTACATTCATGTCAGACTTGCCCAAGGATCTCAGTGTTCCGTATACCAGTATTTCATAGCGTCCATCGAAGAGTACTTCGACACCAGCTTCTATGGTCAAAGTCACTCCGTCCTCCACAACTATGTTTCCGACAACGATGTAGGGACTTCCTTCCAAAGTCCAATTCGTATCGGTGGATATCGATCCCCCCACATATGTGTTTCCAGATGATGTGTCGATATCAACAGAGATGAAGCTGAGTAAAGATAAAGTGGAAAGAATCCAAGCAATCAAGATGGCAGATGGCCTCCTCATCGAACAGCCCTCGGTGTTTGTGTCTATGTAGGTGCTTCGATTTCAATCTTTCGTACAAGCAACCATGACAATCGGCGATAGCGTGGAGCACCAATCACATGGTATTCTAGTAGAGAAGGATTGTCCAATTGAACCATGCTTCATCGAAGTCTATGATGAGCGGCATATCATACAGTGTCACATTCACGTATTCATAGACATAGATGGTTCCGGGAGGCTGTACCTGGAAGGAGACGGATAGAGTATCCTCTCCAGATTCTGGGTACCAATGAGTCTCAACTTCCAAGTCATCGTACTTCGTCTCTGATCCATAGGTTGCTGTCACATTGAAATAATGAATAGCAGGCTTGCTCAGAGCTCCTGTCCCCCTGGTATCATTATAGAAGCAGTTTATCTCCACGTAGACCGTATCTCCTGAGTCAACATCGAGATTGTAGTTGCTTCCTCCAGCATCTGCGTCGACCCATGATGTATGCACCTCCGTAGTCTCCCAACCGTATGTCGTATAAGTCGCAGCCTTCGTCAAGGGAAACATCGATACCACTAGAATAGTGAATATAAGCCCGATCGTTGCTCCTATTCTCCTAAGCTCATATCTCATGCTTTCCTCTCCTCCTTTCGTTTGGGTATTTCTTGAGCGCCCCTCCTCGGCGCTGGAGAGCGGAAGATGAGCACTCACCCAAGGGGTCAACTCTCTTCCCGATGCTCTTCCACTTTTCTTCTCGCACATCTCAGATATAAGCTTTCAGTTTTCTAGTTTCGGGAAAACTGAGACTAATTCGAGATTCCCGATTTCCAGAGTCCTGTGGACCAGAGCCGTACAAGAATCACTGAGAGAGCTGGGACATGTCAGACTGGAATCTGAACCGATACTCCCAGAATTGTCCATGTTCATTATCGACTGCGACAAAACTTGGCACATTTCTGGTGTGATAGTGAAGTACTTACAACGTAGGTTTCTTGCCTTTTGATTAGCTACGACATTCTTCCATCTCCCCCTCGTGAGAATTCGGTGAAACGCAATCGTTAGGGAAAAGTTAAGGGTCCCACTCTTTGATTCGACCTCAAAGTGTAGTGAGAACCCACAGAGATCATCCTTTCGAGACGAGATCCGAAAAGAACCAATGACCAACTCAGAGGCAATCTGACCTGCGTAGGAGTACCTCCTACTCGGTCTTTTGTGTCACCTTCGATGCGAGATCCAATATGTTTTTCAAGATTGCAAAACACCAAATAGTAGATTATCATTTTCCACACGGGGTGAGGATATGATACATAGTCATCAAGTAGCTATGCGGAAACTCGTATCAATATGCATGTGTCTCGTTTTTCTGATAGGAACGATCGCGTATTTCCCTCAGATATCGGAGGGAAAGAAGGCAGGCTCGATATTGCCGCCTCCAGATGGTGGCGGTAACGTTCTCGCGGGAGAGGGAGGTGGCGAAGGTCCCCCCCTTCCCACCTGGATTTACCCCGGTGAAACATCCAAATCCCTCTCTTCTGAATGAAACTTCAGATGGGAGTAACAGTTGGCCTGACGCAGGGGACCAATGGGTATCAAATGGGACGCGTCCCCTCTCCGACTTAGTTCCAATGAACTCTTCTGGATATCCAAACCCCGTCGAGAGGGGAGAGAACACAACATTGAAGTCGAGGATAAAGAACATCGGCTATGCCTTCCTCGATTCGGCAGAGCTCGCATTCTACGATGGAGTAGTTTCCAACGGGACACTGATTGGAAAGAGGGATGTCAATCTCTACAGTGGCGAGGGAGAAGCTGAGATTCTCTGGTCGGTTTCTGCCATTGGCAATCACACTGTCATCGTCGTCGCTGATCCAGATGATGATGAAGAGGAACTCAACGAGACGAACAACATGATAAGCTTCAACCTTGAAGTGCAAGATGGTCCTTTGCCGGGTCCGATTGATTTGAGAACAACATCAGAAGATGTTGAGAGTGATGACCTCATTCAGGTTAACATGAGTGCATCAGTAAACATCACCGTCAGCAATATCGATTCGGGAATAGCGACAGATGTAGATGTGAGGGTCATCGAGAGACCTCTCAACTCCACCGTCACCAATTATACAATCGATATTCTGGGGGGCTATTCATCCCACACACAAACCATAAACTGGACGCCTCAGGTTAATTCCACTAACTATTTGGAAGTGATTCTGGACGAGAATAACTCACTCGACGAAAGGAATGAATCCAACAATGTAGCTTCTGCGGGATTCTTTGCCCTTCCGTGGATAGAGGAATGGGATCCTCCAGGCCAGGACTGTGAGAACGGTTTTGTCCGCTTCGAAGGAGACCTTGTGGTTCCGAGTGGTACAACGAGAAGATTCTACTACTGTTGGATACTTGTGGAAGGGGATGTACTTGTCTATGGAACCCTCATTCTTTTTTGGTCTGTCTTGATAATGAGGGGATTCTTTCCAAATGATTTCGAGGTTTTTCATGGCGGAACTCTTAATGCGCGAGGAGGCGTAGTAACGTCCATGGCAAAAAGTGTGGGATTCAACTTCTTCCTGGACTACGGGTCCACCATCTCACTTTCCGATTTGTATATTCAGTGGGTGACGGGGGACGAGAATTACGATTCACCAAGCGGCATACGTGTCTACACCGACAGCGTCACTTTTCAAGATGTGGTGATAAGAGAAAGCGTGTATCACGGCTTGTATGTGAATGAGAGCGCTGGGGGAGCAATCATCTCAGGTTTGAATGTGGTGAACAGTGGATATTCAGGTATCTTCCTCGCATCAGGGTCCACAGCAGTCGTGCGGAATAACATGTTGAGGGAGAATCTAGATGGAGTGTATTTGATAAATACGGCCCTAGACTCTCAGCTTTATGGAAATGACGTACTTGCCAACAAAAGGTACGGCATCCTGGCATCCTCCGCTACTACCGAGATCCACAACAACACCATCAATTGGAACGGCGCAAACACCACGCGCTGCGATTGCTCCGGAATCCATATGACCTCATCTTCCTCGTCAATACGCGACAATACACTGCTGCACAACCGAATCGGAATAGTTATCAGAGGAAACGCAACTAATGTCGTAGAAGGAAACAACATATCTGAGAACGATCTGGGACTCTATCTCCCAGAAGTGGAATCAGAGGGGTTCCCAATTGTTATGAACAACACGGACATTTCATTCAACAGGTATGGGGTTATAGAGGCGGAAACTTCCGCTCATTTCGAGAACAATTCCTTTGAGGAGAATGTAGTTGCTGTCACAACGCAAATGTCCACCTCAAACTACACTCTCAATAACTTCGTTGGGAACCTGTATTCCATGGATGCTTTCAGGCATTCCCTTGTTTCGGTCTACGATAACCTGTTCTCCTGTGGAGGCGCTTCCCATCATTGTTACGGCATCCATACCATAGAAGATTCTTCTCTGTCAGTTCAGGCAAACAGCTTCCTGGACCTTCAGATTGCTGTTTGGGAAAGAGGCTCATCTTCGACCATTAGGGGAAATGATTTCTATGGTTCCGACCAGAGTTGGAGAGTGGGCGTCAGGATATATTGGTCTACGACCTCCGTCCTCTCGAATGAATTCCTGAACTACAATGACTGGAGGGGCGAAGCTACTGTCA
>JBHIFI010000087.1:0-6132 GCA_046761005.1 Thermoplasmata archaeon | reverse complement strand
GTCGGTAGAAAAGACCATGTTTCAAGGATAGAGAGAGAAGGTCTTAGAATCACTGGGTTCACGGAAATTCTCGCAAGACCGAAAGCGAAGGAAAGGATCGAGGATGTCTCTGGTTACGACTTTATCTTCCTAACGGTGAAATCTTACGACACGAAGAATGCGATGGGAGAGCTGTCCAATCTGGAAGAATCGTGTACTATCGTCACATTCCAAAACGGCATCGGAAATCTTGAAGCAATTGAAGAATTCGCGAGCAGAATCATTGGCGGGACAACAAGCCACGGAGCGACACTGAGAGGACCAGGTGAGGTTCTACACGCGGGAATTGGGGACACTATCATAGGCAACTACAGGGGGGTGTTAAGAGAAACCCTCGATCTTTTGGCGGGAGAGCTTACGGCTTGCAGGATGGAGACGCAGGTATCGGAGAATCTAATGGGTGAGATCTGGGCAAAGGCGATAGTCAATGCTGGAATAAATCCGCTCACCGCCATCCTTAGAGCCAAGAACGGATATCTTTTGAGAAATCCTCGGGTCACGAGAATCTTGGAACAGGGTTGCTTGGAAGCTATTGAGGTTGCCAACGCAAGTGATGTCAGCCTGCCAGAGGATGACCTCGTGGAAAGGACGAAAAGGGTCGCGAGAATGACTGCCGAAAACACGTCGAGCATGCTGCAGGACGTCGAGAGGAAAAAGAAAACGGAAATCGATTCGATTACAGGAGAGATTGTTCGGCTCGCAAAGAAAAAGGGTGTTCGCACCCCCATCAATTCCACACTTCTGGCTCTCGTAAAGGGTATAGAGGACTCGTATAGCGTCTAGTACATTTTCTACCGCGATAGCTTTATAAAGGGGTATTTAAATACCATCTCGAAAGAGAGGACAGTTTTTGCTGTCTCGGTAGAGGGAGGCATTTCATTGGCAAAAATAAGAATTGAGAATGTGGTTGCATCGACTTCTCTCGGAGAGGAATTGGACCTACAGGCGATTGCCCTCGCGCTAACCGGTTCTGAGTATGAGCCCGAGCAGTTTCCAGGTTTGATTTATAGATTGAAGAAACCTAAGACTGCCACTCTGCTTTTCCGAAGCGGAAAGGTGGTATGTACGGGAGCGAAGAGCCTGGAGGATGTTCACAAGGCGATAAAGACGGTCGCGAGACAGATAGAGGAAGCGGGAATAAAGGTCAACAGGGAGCCGGAAGTAGAGGTCCAGAACATAGTTGCCTCGTCCGACCTCGAGACGGAAATCAACCTCAACGCAATCGCGATTAGCCTAGGACTGGAAAAGGTGGAGTATGAGCCCGAGCAGTTCCCAGGACTTGTTTATAGGATAGACGACCCCAAGGTTGTGGTACTTCTTTTTGGCTCGGGAAAGCTCGTCTGCACGGGAGCGAGAAAACCAGAGGATGTGGAAAGAGCGGTGGAGAAGATTACTGAGGAGCTCGAAGCGGCGGGCCTTCTTCGCTGACTCAGTGAGAGAATGCAAATTCTGGACAATCATTTCCACATCAGACTAGATGGAAGGAACGTAGGGGCTGCAAAGGAATTTGAGCGGGCTGGCGGAACGCACCTGATTATTGCCCATCTTCCACACAGGGAGTACAGAATAGAGAAGGAAAAAGATCATGGACCAGCGTACGAGCTAACACTCGCACTGGCAGAAAGAGTCAGGAGGGAGACAAAGCTCAAGGTGTTCGCAACTGTAGGGCCCTATCCTGTCGAGCTCCTCCGCCTCACTGAGCACATATCTCTATCCGATGCCGTGGACATTATGAAGAAGGGGATGGCGACCGCAGCCAAGCTGGTCGAAGAAAGAAAAATAATAGCGATAGGTGAGGTTGGGAGACCGCATTTCAAAGTCGACGCGAAAATCTTCGAGGCCTCAAACGAGATCATGCAATATGGAATGGAACTCGCCTCGGAAGTCGGATGTCCTGTGGTCTTGCATACCGAAAGCGCCACGCCCGAAGTGTTCGAGGAACTCGCCCTCATGGCTGACAAATCTGGCTTGAAGAGAGAGAAGGTTATCAAACATTTCTCTACACCCACGGTGGATACGAAGGAGAATTTCGGCTTGTTCCCTTCTATTGTTTCGAGTCGCAGGAACATCATGGAAGCGATCTCGCAAGGAAACAGGTTCCTGATGGAAACGGACTACTTGGATGACCCAAAGAGGCCAGGTGCAGTTCTAGGGCCTAAGAGTGTTCCGAAAAGGACAAAAGCCTTTCTCATGGATGGTACCTTTTCTGAGGAGGACGTTTTCAAGATTCACAAGGATAATCCAGAGCTCATCTACGGTGAGGATTTCGACTAGTACCTAACCTCGAAGGAAGAGAGTTCTCCCTTGTAGTCTTCCCAATCAACCTTGGCGTCGGTCACCCTTGCATGCGGCTGTGAAGTCTTGCACCAATCAATGATTTCCTCTACGGTATCGCGAGGACCTTCGAAGACAGACTCAACCGTCCCGTTCGGAAGATTCTTTACCCACCCCGCGAGACCGAGCTCTCGAGCCTTGCTCTCCGTATTGGCTCGAAAAAAAACACCCTGAACTCTGCCGTGAAAGATGACATGAGCTCTTATGTTCGCGGTCATTCCATTACCTTTCCAACCCATAATCACTTTCATTTACTAAAAGCTTTTAATGAGGCCACACCTTACTCATGGGAGCAACATGAAAGTCGTTGATATCAACGAACTCAAGGCTGGAGAAGTGATGTCAATGGAACTAGTCATGGCTTCTCCCGACGATAGTCTTTCAGAAGTCCTTGGCAGGATGAGAAAACACGACATTCATGAGATTCCAGTCGTCAAGAAGAGGAAGCTTGTCGGGATTGTCAGCTACAACACGCTAATCAAAAGAAGAAGTCTCCCACTCAGCACGAAAGTGGAGAGGATAATGGTTGCTCCGCCTAAGATCAGGGAAACGGATTCCGTTCCCAAAGTTGCAGAGATGATGATGTCAACAGGAGCCAGGGCAATACCCGTTACATCGAGGACAAGGCTACTCGGAATCATATCAAGAACCGACCTCATAGAATCGATACGAGGAATGAACATACTGTCAGACGTAGATGTGAGTGGCATAATGTCGCGCTCACCCCAGTGTGTCTCGGAAACACACACGATACAGGAAGCCCGTTCCTTGATGAAGGACCTCGATGAGAGGTCTGTTCCAGTTTGTGAGGAAAGCGGACATCTCGTTGGAGTCGTAGGCATAAAAGACCTTGCGGATTATTTCGCGCGTACTAAAGAGAGCGAGAGAAGGGGTGATTTTGTGGGTGAGAAGGAGGCTCTTGAAGTCGAGGTTCGCAGCTTAATGAGGACACCTCCTATCACTGTCCCACCAAATGCCAAGCTGTCCGAGGCTGTTGACCTGATGATAGAGAACGACATATCGAGCATCCTGGTCACGGAAGACAGACAACCCGTGGGGATAGTCACCCAGGTGGATATCATAGAATTTATCGCTTCCTTCAGAACAACGGAGGATGTCTTCGTCCAAATCACAGGGCTTGAGGAGGAGCCCGATGTCTATGACACCATGTATGAGCGCATTCAAAAAACAATAGACAGGATAGGTCAAATTCTCACACCCAAGATACTCAACCTTCACGTCGCCCAACATCACGCGAGAGGAGACACGAGTAAATACACGATGAGAGCGAGACTCGCGACTGATAGAGGCCTGTTCTACGCAAGACACTTCGATTGGAATATACACAGAACATTGGATGGTCTGATGGACCAGCTCGAAGATTTCGTCAAGGAGGATAAGGAAAGGCGGTTGGACGCGAGAAAGCGCTCCCGAAGAACCTGAGACAATAAGTTAATAGTTGTAGATTGATTACCGAGTGTATGGCGGAAATCACACTAACGCTGGACAACGTCTGGAGTATCATTCTTTTCATCATCTCCATCTTGATCGTCATGCTTTTTCTCTACATAGCAACTAGGCTTGTAACGAGGGAGGAAGTTCTGACAGCGGACTATGCGCTCAGGCTTTTCATCACAGCGGTTTTGGCGGTTGTGATTGTGCCTCTCTTCGCGGGACTCGTAATCGATCCCGTCATTGGGATCCTCGTCGCCTTCCTTGTTCTTATGGTCGCCATTAGGTATCTGATTATTTCGGAAGCGAGTCTTGGCGAAGAATGGCTGGAATCCTTCATAGTCACCTTTCTGATCATACTGTTCGTGTACATCTTCAACCTGGTTCTCAAGGAGGTCCTGGAAATAAGTCCGTTCATCCACATCATCGGCGTGTGAGATGGTGAACCGATTCAGATTGAAGGCGGGAGAAGTTGTGTTCGAGGGAAGACTCACCGACGAAAATCCGCACACATTGGAAGTTGTCCTCAACCGCCTGCCCATCGAGGGTGAGGCGGTCAGATGGGGGGATGAGGTCTACTTCACCACGGATATGGAAATCCCAGAGGAAAACGGACGTCAGGACGTGGAAGTCGGAGAGATTGCGTTCTGGCCCGCTGGTAAGGCGATAGCGGTATTCTTTGGGAGGACGCCTGTGAGCACCTGCGACAAACCAAGAGCTTATGAGAATGTCAATGTGTTTGGCAAGCTGGAGGGCGATCCCGATCCGCTCAGGCAGGTGAAGAGCGGGGACCGTATCCTCATGCAGGCGATATGAGCGTAGAACGAGTTGAACTCATCGCGAGACTCCCAAGATTTACTCTGAAGAGATTACAAACGTGCTCCTCAAGTTCAGATTTTATGCAGCATGGAACCACGGACCCTTCGCAGAAAAGCTTATCATTTACCAATCCGATAAGTGATTGGGGTACAGGGGGAGTGGCATGAAACAGAAAATGGTCGCTATGTCGGTCTTTGCGATACTGCTTCTTTCGTCCGTGATTGCAGTATCCGAACCCGCAACCGAATCCGATGAAAACGGGACATCTCAAACCCTTCAAAGCATTGTCAAGATCTGGGAGGCATATGCGAAGGGATGGGTGGAGATCACTTCTGAAAACGTCAGTTATTATGGTTATCCAAGTCCTCTGGTATTCAGAGTGAATAATACCAGGGATGTCAATGTGAACATAAATGAGATGGTTGTGCTTATGAGTCCTCATCCATTGCAGACAGGAGATCCTCAAACAACTCAAGATGGAGCCTTGACAAATGCGGTTGTGGCCCCCAATTCTGTCGTGAATTTCTACTACGGTGAAATGACTTTACCAGGCGAGTATTTCGCAGGGGAGAAGCCATGGTGGTGCACCGAGGCTAGGCAAGTTACTCAGGACGGGGCTACCTTAGTCCTTGGCGGAGAGATAATGCCTATCCCCCTCCAAGAACTCGTCAAGAACCCAGATCAGTATACTAACTCTAGGATCTGGAGCTACCTCTACCAGAATCCCATGCTCGTTGTGGGCAAGACTCCTCTGTGGAAGGAAATTCCTGATGCTACCAATGTGTATGTCGACACTACGATCGCCGTAACCAATCTGGCCGTTTACAACGGGTCCCTAGTCCCAGACCCTCCTCATGCGAGGAATTCAGTAATCGAGGACATCCTCCCAAAGGACTACTCATACGACCCGGTGTCTTTCGACCCCGCCCCCGACACTATTATTAGCAATCCAGATGGTACGAAAACTATCAGATGGTCGGTTGATGTGGATGCGGCAGACGTAGGCACCCATTTATATCTTGACCCAACACCGTACCACACGGTATTCCTGAACTACACTCTCATCACTCCTAAGCTGAGTGTTGGAAGGTATTTCTTGGAGAGGGCATGGGCCGATGTAGATCACGATGGGACAAATGACTCCTATTCGGCGAGGCCGCTGCTTGAGGTATTTTGGGTCAACAAACCGCCAATTCCCAATGCGGGAGGTCCTTATATCGCAAGCGAGGGGGAAATAGTGCATTTCGATGCGAGCGGTACATACGATGCCGACGGCGATCCATTGCAGTATATGTGGGACATCGATGGTGACGGGATATTCGAAACCAACTACTCCAGCAGCCCGTTATTCGACTTCACACTCGGTGACGACTTCATCGGAATGGCGAGGTTGAGGGTCACAGACGGAACACACGAGGTCGAGACCGTTGCGAGCTTGACTATCAACAATGTTGCTCCTACCATAGAAGGAATCGACTGGTCCGCTCA
>JBHIFI010000086.1:0-6184 GCA_046761005.1 Thermoplasmata archaeon | reverse complement strand
TGTGAGTCCTCACATATTCTGCTATCGTTGCGTTCTGTTACTCGGTTATGTTGTATGGATCGACTTCTATGTGGTCGTAGATTCCGTCCTCGTCCACGTCAAGTGAGTTGTTGTTCTTGTCCTTGTATGCGTATAATGGGTCTCCGTACACCTTCCTGTCCTTGGACTTGGTCTCGTCGCCTTCTATCCGTACTATGGTGATGTCGTATCCGTTGTATTCCTGCCCGTCTGATATTCCGTCTCCGTCCATGTCGTATGTGGATGTGTAGTTGAGCGCCTTCTCCTCATCTCCGATTCCTCTTGTGACGTTCCAGTATTGAAGCCCCCAGCCGTCATCGAGGCCATCACCGTCCGAATCCGCGGAAGTGAGATTGATGTATTCTCTGTCATACCTTTCAGTGGCGTTCCACTCATAGAAATTGCTCAGATCGTCTCCATCCAAATCTAGGTCGGTGTCATCGCCATATGGATCCATTCCCCATTCCACTTCCCAGGATGTGAACCAGAGGTCCGTGTCGTCGTTGGTGTCGTTGAAGTTTATAAGGTGGTCCTCGTCCTCATCGATGTAGGGGTCGCCTGAATCTATGGCGTGTTGATACTCATAGATGTTGGAGAGGTAGTCTTCATCCATGTCTTCATAGGCATCCGACTCGTTCAGTGGGTCAAGACCAAAGTAGGACTCTATGTTATCTGGAATTCCATCGTCATCCGAATCTCCGATTAGCGGATATGTCTCATTCGGATAATCCCCGCCTGTCTGAAGGAAGTTGTCTTCCTCTATCACTCCATCAAGGTCGAGGTCCTCGCCCTCCCATATCTGAACCGCTTGATCTTCCTCTGAAGAGTTCTGTATCCAAGACTTCAGATACCAATCCCACATCCATCCGTCTGGGACGGCCGACGAATTCGTGGAGGAGCATCTCCACAGAAACTCTCCCTCCTCCGCCATCTCGTGGAGCGTGGAATTCCCTGACCATGGAAGAATGGAAAGAGCGGCCGATGCTCCCCGTGCCTTCATCCTCTTGCGCCTGCATCCTCTCACCTTTCTTATGGATATTTGGAGCATATGTGAGCCTGACTTATGCTTATGCCCTTCCACCTTATAGTAGCTTCTCAATCGCAATCGCATGGAGTTGAGGACATCATTTTAGAGAGGAGTCACCATATCCTCAATGGCTTCTCTCTCGTGTTGATTGATTGCGCTCCTTTTGGATTGTGCTGACTTGCCTCTGTGAGAGGACTATTCCGTCCGCACCGTATGTGGATGCATAGTTGAGACAAGAGCATAGTTGCGACTATTCCATATTCTCTAATAGTACGCGACCCGTTACCGCTCTCACAAACTCATCGAAATCAGCAATCCTGTCTTTTGGCGAAAAGAAAGTCAACTTTGGTCGAATCCCTCGCGTCTTCGAGTCTTTCTTGAAGCAAATAACGACATAGGGGTTTCCAGTGTCCGGTGTTATGAGCGATATTTTTCCATCGAAGAAAAGGGAAAAACCTAACTCTGGAAGTGTGGGCTCTCGTTGAAACTATACCTCTTTCGTAGACTTTCACATAGCCCAAATCAAAGGCGAGATACATCGTATAGATTTCCGCCAACAGAGTGAAGACCGCGGCAACTACTCCAACAATGTTGAGTACAGTATGTCTTCCGTAGTAGTTCACGAGTATATACGTCAGAACCGAGAACGCGAATAGAAGGACTAAAGCTTGTGCCGTCAAACTCGTTTTACGTTGCTTTCGAATCCTAACACCTCTAGGAATCTTCGATTCATCATAAAGGAGTTGTCCGTAAGATGAGTTCTCTTCGGTCATATCCAGCTCACCATACCTGAATGCGCAACCAGGTAAATTCATCTGTCACTCCGTAGACTGTAGTACCTAGGAGGTGATAGGACGTAGAGCGAGGGGACTTCATATAGGTGTACCAGAAGGCCTCCACGGGTGTGTCATGCCTCCTTCCATCCAGGGGTAGGGACACGTGCGGTTTCTTCTTGTTGTACCATTTAATGAGAACGCAGTGAATAAGAGTCGTCCTCGATAATGCAAGACGACATTTTCTACTATCCAGATTGGAGCATTTGGCCTGTTCGCCTACAGGCAGTCATGGCCCCTAAGGCCTCAAAATGACAATCGGAATCTTCTCTTCAAACATTCCCGCCGCCCCCAAAAGGGATATATGAAGTGAGGTTCCTTATTCGGTGGTCCACGGGGTACGAACATGAGTCCAGCTCTGTACAAGGACTACAAGATATACTGCTGTTTTGCCCTAAACAGGCTGGTCAGTGAGCTGGACATCGACCTCTATCAGGAAGGTCTAGAGGGGAAACTGGATAGTATTCTGGAAGAAAGAGACTCTCCCCTCTCTAAAGAGGACATCAAGCACGAGATCAAGTCAAATCACGTGATGACCAACAAAGTTCTGAGCAAGCTCAAAGAGGACGGATTCGTAACGATAACGAAGAAGAGAAAGAGGTATGAGATCAGGATAACCAAGGAGGGAATTCTTCACGTGAGGAGGTTCAATGAATTCTACAAGAGGATATATCAGGAGCAAATTCTTGATCACTGCAAGTACAGGGAGATTCCCGCCTGGGCGCGCTAGCGCTGCCCGCTTGGAACATCGGAAATGTATGGAATAAAATCATAGGTTCCATCAGGATTCTCGGAAATCAGCTCCAATGAGCAGTTCATGAGTGAAACCCCGCTCTTTATCACGCCCGCCTCGGTCGTGAGGAAATCATAGGCATCGTCGTCGAGAGATTCTTCACCCTTCCTCGTCCATAGGGCTATGACCCTGCGTGGCGGAAGCTTGGTGTCGGCAGTGATTTCCTCCACTGCCCGCTTGAGGGCCACGAAGTCCTGAGGTCTGGGTTTTTCGGCGAACTGCTTAACATAGATGGCATATCCCGGGTAGCCCACCCTCAGAAGCTTCCAGAAAGAGCCTGAGGGCCTACTGGCGTAGGCATCGAATTGATAGAAAAACCCGCCTTTTCCTCTAAGAATGGCGGGGGTCATTACAGTCCCTGGTATGGAGAAATCCCTCGAAAGGCCAGGACTTCTTTGGGCCAGAAAACTGAGTACCCTCTGGACCGAGTTCTCGCCCTTTGGAACGTACATCACGGGATCCTCGTCCCTGACGCTTTTTATCACTCTGTATCTTACCCAATAGTAGTCGAAGAAACTTCCGATCTCGTGAACGAGATTGAGCAGAAGGATGCCCAGAATGAAGAGCCCTGTCAAGATCCCGCCAAGGATTATTGCACGAGGCCCCCAGAAGAGCAGGAGAATAATGAACGTGTTAATCGTCGCAACAGATATCAGGATGGCTCTTGCAGTCACAGTGTTGAACCATCGCAATAGAAAGAGTGACATGAAGAGGATTAGGAGGAAGGGAAAGGAAATGGGAACGGAACCCACTATGAAGAGAAAATCGACGAAAAGCCATGCTGCAATGAATACCGTAGCATACTTCACTAGCTTCCTGAACTTAGGGTGCTGCTCGGTCACCTGCTCAGCGAGATCAAAAATCGCAGAGATGGGATTCTCGACAGCCCTAGCATCTCTCTTCATCAAATAAGAAGAGCCCTTTCAAAATATTTAAAGACCTCAGAAACATTCCTACGGAGAATTTCCGGCGGGACATGCTGGCCGAGATCTCTGGGAGCGGCAAAGTTTCAGCTAAATAAGCTCCCTTATAAGCTTTAGGGAAGAATCTTCTGTAACACACTTTCGCGGGTCTAGTTATAACCTCTAGTGAATAGGATTCTCGGTGAAAAAATGAAGGCGACAGAAACCAAAAGGAGGTCAAGAGGGCAGGTGGCCATTTCGCTCTGCCTTCTGCTTGTGACTGTGGCTCTCTTTGGCATTGTGTCAAAGATGATAGCCGAAGCTCCTGGGCTTGAGAGCAATGAGGACTACCGCAGGGTCATGGAGGCAGAGATGTCTCCCGCTCAGGAACCTGATAGCTCGAGAAGCTCGGAGAACATCGATCACGGGACACGAACCGCCGATGTAGTTACGACAGAGAGGGAAACGCAAGCTCTAGATGAGAAGGTTATTCCGAAGACGGAAGCGGAGCCGGAGACGGTAGAAATGGAGGGCGGAGCAATCGAGATTGAACACCCACCCGAGGTCCAACGTGAGATTGAATCGGCTCTCTCAGAAGAGGTAGAAATGATCACACCCGAAGATTTCACATTCGAGATGCCCGAGCTTGATGCTAGGAATCCGATTGAATTGCCAACTTCCCTTCTCGAGGGAATCGAGGAAGTGAACGCCGATGAATACGACGCAAGGATATTCCTGGAAGCGCTGAATGACAACACCGATCCCAACTGCACGAAGATAGTGGAATATGATTTCGAAGATGCGGACGGAGATGGCAATCCCGAGTGGGTGGAAATCAGAATCCTCGTGGTTTGCGAAATCGACGAGAATGAGGATGGCAATCCTGAGTACAGGGCGGTATTCGCTAGGCATATCAACCTGTGGGACAACGACAGCGATGGCAAGTTCAATGCTCTTATCGGACTTCAGGGCGTCTATGTGGCAGTCGACCCGAACAGTGACGGACTTCTGGAATATGAGGCGCTTGGACTTTGGAGGCTTGAGGTTCAGGACCCCGAGGGTGATGAGGTACCTAACTATGTGAGCCTCCAATTCGCAGGAAAGCAAGAACTGGACGAGGACACAGATGGAAATATTGAGTTCAGAAGGCACTTCTGGGCTCAGGCGGAAATAAAAGACGATTCAAGCAATGGGGTCGCTGAGGAGTTCCACGCTATCCTGGCGGGTTACCAGTCCTACGATTTCGAGGATGATGGCTCCATCGAATATCAGGGTGTTGCGAAATTGGAGATCGCAATTGCCGATGAGAATGATGACGGGAACAACGAAACGACCACGCTATCGTTCGTAGCAGTCGAGGGCCTTGACAAGGATGTCGATGGAAATCCAGAACTCGCGCGAGGAGTTTTCGGGGAGTTTCAGGCAAACGACACAAACTCTGATGGAAATCTCGAGTACGTACATGCCAAACTCGTTGCAGGTAGAGCCTGGGACAATTCGAGCAACGGCAGACCTGAGCACATTGGTGTCGTCTCATTCAAGATTGAGATAGTCGACGAAATCGAGGACGGCTATCCTGAGCGGGTCGAGATCGATGCCCTTCGAATGGAAATCCTCGATAAGGACGAGGACGACAATCCAGAACGGATGCGCGGTTGCGTCGCCGGGATTGAAGCGAAGGATATGAATTCGAACGGGATTGTAGAGAAAAAGGAGGTTAGGGTCCGCGGAGCGGGAATCCTCGATCCAAATTCGAATGCTGTCTATGAGTACTTCGCCTTCTATGCAATCGACCTTTCCATCCATGATGATATCGAGGACGGGAATCCAGAGAAGATTGAGCTGAGGGCCGTTGGTTGGGTCTCCGTCGACAAGGACGAGGACGGAAACAAGGAGTATCTGAAGGCTGCAATGCTTTCAGTCGGAGCGAACGACACGAACAGCAATGGCTACATGGAAGAGGTGGGGGGAGTTCTTGTGGCCTACGAGATGCTGGATGCCACTTCAGACGGCATACCTGAATACGAGGGCATTCTCCTAGCCAAACTGGAGATAACGGACGGAAACGATGATGGAAACCCTGAATATGCACATCTGGCAATAGTGGCCTTCCAGTACGTCGATAAGGACCAGGATGGAAACAAGGAATGGCAACGAGCCCTCGCGGGAGAGCTTGAAGCTTTCGATGAGAACAGCAATGGTGTCGTTGAGAGGGTCGATCTGAGACTTGTCTATTACGAGAGTGTGGATGAGGACGATGACGGGACGCCTGACCACGAGGGCTGGTTTATTGTGATATATCACGGCGAGGACATTGACGAAGATGGAACGATGGATATCGAGGACCTCATTATCCGAAAACACAAACACTGAGCTCTTCGGAGCTCCTTCTCTCCTTTTTTGCTGGCAGTGGTAGATTCTCCAGCTGACGCTCCCCAATGCGATACCCAAGAAATTCAAATTGACACTCGATGAGTTTGGCGCCCAGCGATCCCGCCCAAGGCATACCTGCTTCATACCCCACCATTCTGGTGGGTCGGTATCGCCTCTTTTGGTTTCAAAGGAGGTGATCCATCTGCAGGTTCCCCTACAGATACCTTGTTCACGTGAT
>JBHIFI010000085.1:0-6251 GCA_046761005.1 Thermoplasmata archaeon | reverse complement strand
TCGGTCCTTTATCTACCCTATCAAAAAGAGCGCCGAGGCGGGGCGCGATATTAATACCGATATTAGAGGGAGGTGAGAATTGTCATGCCTTTACTAAACAAGAGAACGGGTACTCAGGAGGAATTCAATAGGGCGAAATTGGAAGAGTCCATCACGAGGGCTGGAGCTACCGAGGAAACGGCAAGGGAAATCGCATCGAGAATTGACCCCACTACGGTCAATACAACCGAGGAAATAAGGAGATGCGTGGTCGAGGAGCTGAGAAAGACAGATGCAGCCATAGCCGAACGCTATAAGAGAACAAGGATACTTGCAGCAAGGAAGGCAGTGGAAGCAGCAATGGGCACGGTAAGGTTACACATGGAAACCATGAAGGCGTTGGGCGCGAATCCTGGAGATTCGATTATCGTAGAGCACCGTGGAAATACCCATACCTTGACAGCAGAAACTGCTCGTGTTGAAATGAGGGAGATTCATCTGCACGAAAGCGATCTGGAAAAGCTGGGCGCAACTGAGGGAACGAGACTAGCAACAAGACGAAGCACATAATGGGGGGACCCCCACTTTTTTCTTTTTCTTGAAAAGAACCCTCTCGGGCAGACGGACTATCTGTTCTTCGAGTCACGGCTCCGGGAGAGTCCTAGGGCAAGGGAGGGAGCGAAGCAATCGCAGGGTTGCCCGAAGCCCGCCCATTTTTCCTTCCGATAAAATATCCATATCCAATGTATTCCTTGTGTTCCTTGAAAACTCTCTCGTATTCCTTCCAAGCCCTGCGCAAATTCCCATGTATCATCAGCTTACAGGCAAACTTCATCATACCCTTGAATCCCAACTCCTTCTTCATCTCTTGTTCTATATTCTGCATCATGTCTGAGAAATCTACTGTCTGGACATCTATGAATCCTATTTTCTCTAGCAGTTCCTTCCAGTCTTCCAATGTCATAGTCTCAAAACCTTCCCATATTTCAATGGTGTCTTTTACTGCATTCTCTGAAGGTTTCTTCCGCCATATCATTTCAAGGTCACCAACGTCGCCATTAGGGACTTTTTCAGATCTCCCGTCATCAGGGAGATAAGCACGGAGGGATACACGGGGAAGAAGGGCGAGGAGATATTCGTCCGAGCGATCGATGACGTGGAGGTCGTGGCCGTTCACGTCGTCCTGATGAAGGACGGAAGGGTCGTCGAGGAGGGTGACGCTGTCAGGGACGAGTTCAACAGGACGATCTGGCGGTACACGACGCGGGAGAACAACGGGACCGAAGGCATAGTCGTGCTAGTGCGCGCGGTGGACAGGCCTGGGAACGTGACGGAGAAAGAGATCGAACTGTGATTTGCTGCGCCCCTGGTGTCGGTGTGCCCTTCGGGGCGAAGAAATGCGCTCATACTTACGGCTCATGCTTCTTTACGAACGCCCTTACTCTTTCAAGTAGCACAGACGTCTTGCTGTGTCAACGAAGAGCTCGTAGCGAGACGCTCCCAGGGAATCTCGACCGAGGATATGTACGCCAAGGATGTGGATATCTTATCACCGCCTCCGCCTCTTCGTCGGTCTTCAGATTAGCGTACCTTCAGGCATCGTCTCCAGGGGATGCCCGTTGGCTGTCTCGAATGTGAGATGAAAAATCTCCGGCGGCTCTTTCCTCGGCAGCGCCTCTGAACCCTATGATTGGCTTAGGATGGTGCAGAGATGCTCAACTGGAATCTCGAATCGCTTCGCATGCTCTCAGGAGAGGAACGTCCTTCCCGATTCGGTGTCCACAATGAAATCGTTGGTTCCGTTGGGAATCCTGCAGGATGGACATGGAGCTGCGCAATCGACTTCCAGTCCTTTCTCTCCGACTTCCAACTCGATTCTGATCGTGAAGACACCTCGGGAATCATAGAACGTGGATGTACTCCCTTTCGGGGACGAACTCAAAGGTGATAGCGCTCAGATCTCCTGCCCTTCTTCTTAGCCTCCTCAACAGTGCGTCGAAGCTCTTGTCGCTGTCGATTATCTTTCTGTCATCCACTGCGATGAACTCGCAGCGGTATTTCTTCCTGAGTTCCGGCATTTGCTCGCGTATCCAGGATACGTTTTTGCGTTTCATCTGAATGAGCCTGAGCACCTCGGACTCATCGAAGACAATCTTAGGCTGGTCCACCATCACACGTCTCCCTTTTACGAATGACATGATGAAGGGTCTCATACAAATTCCTTTTTCTTTTGCCATGCCTGAGAACCGATTCGAAGGATTGCAGTGCTGAGAGAATCTCTACCTGCCCTTCCACATCTGGACGCAGCGTGTGCCACTCCATCCTCCCTTGATGAAATCCTTTGACAGTCGTGTTCTTGTTGTCTGAGACGCTCATCAGCCTAGCCCGTCTTCTTGACACTGACCGTGAACTCATTCTCAGGGTCCAGGACCTTAAGGACGACTAAGTCGGGCCTTCCACGCAGCCTTCGGGCGATTCCTGGAGGTTGAAGCCCATGCTTTCGTATCCACTCGGCAAGGAAATTCCTTCCCGCATCATCCTTGGCAACACGTATCTCTGGACACCGGCTCCAGAAGCCGTCTGTGAGGCGAGTCACACAACGAACACCATCAAGGTGGAGGACTATAGTTCTCACCGCCGGATTGAAGAACCGTTCCCGATTCCTCTCTCCTATCCTCAGTCCGCGCGTATCGTTCGGACCGGGCCAGATTGTCACCTCGAAGGCATCTCCCTTCCGTGATCGGGTAGCCCTTTCCGTCTTC
Source organism: Thermoplasmata archaeon (assembly GCA_046761005.1). Lineage (GTDB taxonomy): Archaea > Thermoplasmatota > Thermoplasmata > RBG-16-68-12 > JAGMCJ01 > JAGMCJ01. Next base: position 3,510 of record JBHIFI010000085.1, on the reverse strand, counting down.
AAAGCAGTGAGGCTTCCGCAGGAAGGGCAGAAGATGCTCCCCGTTTCGTCACCGCACTTCTTGCACACGCGAATCATTCGAATTTCTCCTGAGCCTTTGGCGGGAGATCTCAGGAACGCACATGACGATCCCAACCTCTCCTGATGGAGCCTTCTCGCAGTGGCCTTTCACATCCCGACCGATCTTATCTCGTACTCCAGCAGGAGGCAGATCGCTCCAGGTTCTCAAAAGGACAGACATCCTCCTCAAATCTTCAAGTGTTCCCTCACCCTGAGCTGCAGCTCCAGCATCATCTCGAGCAACTCGGTGGAATCCAGATTCCTAGAACCGAAGTTGAAGACTGTAAACTCCTTGGCATAGAGCGAGGAAACGTAATTCAGACTTCTCTTCGTCGACGCGCTCTCCCTTCGATAGTCAGGATGGGCCGTATTGATGACGATGTTCATGAACTTCGGATCGTACCAGCTACGCCTCGGGTTATTCGGATGGGATTCGAACGAAGGAGGGGGAAATCCCCTCGTCAGGCTGCGCCTACTCTTTCTCCGTGCTCTCTCACGCTTCTTTTCTTTCTTCTCAACCTCCGGCTCCTCCTTTGCCTCGGCTATGTGTTCCCCGAAATCGCCCTCTGGAGCAGGCTTCCCCGATGATCTCCGCCGGACGACATCGAATGCGGTGAAGTGGGGGAGCTCCTCGAGGGCCTTCGAGAATGCGCGTCTCATCTTTCTCAGCATCTCCTCGGTGATCACCCGCTCTCTCTTTTTCTCCTCCTCCTCGATCATCCCGGAGAGCTCCTCCGATACCGACGAGACCTTTTCCACGAACTCCTCGAAGAGAGAATCGCTTCTGTCGAAGCCTAGCTTTGCAGCATCGACCCTGCATTCGTCGAAGACAATCTCGCCTACCACGTTTCCCGTGTTCCATGGAGGACAGTCGAACTCTGGCAACTGCGTTATGTTCTCGTAGACCGTAGCTCCTTTCCTTATGACGGCTACCATTCTCTCGCCCTCGTACGCCGAGTCAACGATGAACAGGTTGAGCTTGATTCTTCTGCCATTCACGGGCAGATTGATTATCGGGAACGGGACCCCCTTGTACTCCTCTATCGTCATGTCCTCGATCTTGCCGTTGTCTTCCACCATTATGGAGACTCTCCCAGATCTGATGTCCGATCTGAACTTCTGCTTCAGGTAGTCCGCTATCTTTGCGCCTGTAAGGATTCGCCTTGCGCCCTTGTGTATGTCCTTTATGAGAACCTCTGTTCCATGCGGCCTCGATAGCGAGGGACTAACGTCCTCCTCTATCACAGCATTCGATATGTCGTCCTTCTTGAGAGTCAGCCTACACGTGGGAGAATTCGTTCTCTTCGTCGTGAGAACGAGCGTCTTTCCGAACGTCTGGAATCCGAGAAGGCCAATTCCGTATTCTCCCTTCTTGGAGATCTCTCCCTCAATCCTCTTTTTCGAGCGGCAGACGTTCTTGGCGAGGTACCCGAGGTTTGGGTACCCCCTCTCATCCGGAAACACTCCATCTCCATCATCTACTATCTTTAGGGTATCCGATCTTCCCCTTCTTGTCCGTATCACCCAGATGCATTCGGCGTTCTCGTCGATGCTGTTCGCAACCAGCTGTGCGACAGCCTCTCTCGGGTCGTATATGCTCCCCAGGAGGCTCAGTGCCATGCTCTTGTCGGATATCTGAAGCTCCACACTTCTCCTCGACTCATGTGCCACGGCTATCACCTCTCTTCTTGAGATTGTTGACAGCCTTCCAGATCAAGAAATTCTCCTCATCGTAGAGAGCCTTCAGGAAGGACGTGATGTATCCCACGTCGCCAGGAGGAACGATGGAACGGAAAATGGACCGTCTGTTCTCTCCGTGTTTGAAGTATTCGAGCTGCTCGGCAAGCCGGAACAGGATGTCCCTCGTCTTTTCGGCCATCTCGTATGCCTCGCTCTGCTTTGGAACTGCATCCGCTCTGAGGCATTCCAGCTTCGTCAGCTTGTAGAGCTTGGCCCGTCTTTCCCCCATTGGAAAACGGTAGCCTGTGAAGTAATGCCCGAGGGTCTTCTCGTTGATTCCAATGTCCCTCGCCATTTCGGAGAAGGACTTCCAGCGGTCCTGGCTCCGGAACCATTTTCTCAGCTCACTCCGAAGTTCATCATACCTTGGCAATACCACTTTCGGAGATTGCGCGAAGTCTTCCAGCACCCTCGTCTTCCTACGTGTCATGTGATCACCTCAAGACTCCCCTCCTGAGTCTCCTCTCTTCCGAGACTATCTCACTCATCGACTTTTTTGGTCTCTCATCGTCGAATATGTGGTACCAAGAGAAGTACCGCGTTTCTCCATCGATCTCTCTCGTCTTGAGCCTTGGCTTGCGCCCGTTCAACTCGGTCGTGAGAATCTCTAGCTGGTCGGAGACCACGGCCTTGAGTGTGGCAGAGTCCATGTGGATTAGTGCACCCCTCTCCCGAAGCCTACTTGATATCTCCCTCGCAATGAGTTGTCTCACATCGCTCTCTGTGAGGGATTGGAGGTCCCTGTGGGGCGCGGTGCTCGAGACCACCTTGAGACGCTTCATGATAATCTCGCACAGCTCTGGAAAGTGCTGCATGCCATTATCCAGAACCACGCACTTGAAAAGCCGCCTGAAATCGCCGTAGGTTGGCTCAATCGTTCTCCGGGGATACGCGTAATTCTCCAGAAGCTCGTCGCTGATCTCCTTCGGCGGGGTTTCGTGCTTCGAGTAGTAGGAGTTGACAAATCGCGACGCAGACTTCTCAGGGTCCTCCTCCATCATCAGCCATTGCCTGGCAGATTCACGTATCACAGGGCTTCTAAACTCCTTTTGAAGCATCGTTATGGCGCTGGCGATCTCCTTGCTGTACCTGCCGTGGATGATCTTTGTGGGCCTCCTCCTCTCTTTGGGAGGTGCCACACTCACGGACGGAGGCATCTCTTCAGCCTCTGCGGTGGGCGCTGAAAGAGTGCGGGCTGTTGGAGCCCATGGGTAGTCGTCCAGCTTGGGTCGCGGCCTTGGCTCCGCTAGCCTCATCTTCCGAAGGACATGCTCCTCTGCATTGTGAACCTCAGAAGTCTGAACGCCGTATTCCTTCGCAACCTTTCTCCTGATTCTCCTCTTCAGCCTGCCAGAGGACGAGAGATTCTTCTTGTCTAGCAGAAGACGATCAACCCTTGCAAGGAGCGGCTCCCCCGGCCTTGCTCTCTCCTCGACACGCTTGAGCGCGACAACTTCAGGCTGGGATTCCGGTACTGTCTCCCTCTCCTGGACAGGAACCTCCCTCGCCGCGATTTCCCGTAGAAGCTTTCCCTGCGCCTTCACAATCCTGTGCAGAGCTCGAACAGCCGATTCCAGCCTCTCGAGCCGAGACCTAATCTCCGCCAAATCCTTCTTTTCTGATTTCCCAAACATGCTTTGACCACCTTTGAGAATTCTTGTAGACTTAGTACGTCCGAAGGTTCTGGATAGTTTTTAATCTTTAAGAGTTG
>JBHIFI010000084.1:0-6286 GCA_046761005.1 Thermoplasmata archaeon | reverse complement strand
CACCTCCAGGGCGTGCAGTCGCATTCCCTCTTTCTTGGCGATGCTCTCGATCAGGTTTCTCAGGCATCGGGCGATGTCATCCCGCGCGAAGGCCCTGCGCCTGTACTTGGGCACCAATATTATATGGTAGGACGTCTGTCCATAAGCGTGGCTATAGCTGCTTAGCATTTGGTCACTTCCTGGGCACCCCGGATGGGGCCTGCAGTGAGACCCTGGGGTGCCCAGACCCTATTTCTTTACAGACAAAAAAGCAGCGTGCAATAAGGGCGATTCATCCGCGGCCTAAAGCCCGCGGCATTCTCGCCCCATGCCCAGGTAAGGATAATTTCCTGCCAGGTGGAGAAGATACCTAGCGAGGTTTCAACTGGACTATCGGAGCCTGTAACGAAGGCCCTTCCTAGGGCAGCTAGAGAAGTCATGAGAGCAATCCACTGTGAAAACCGAACTGCTAAATACCATGCTTGAATTGGAGGTATTGAATGCCTGAGAATTTCCTTGTCTTTGATGGCAAAAAATTCATGTGGGACGGTCAGCTTTGCGAGTCAGAGGAAGAGGGCAAGAAGATTGCCAAAGGGTACGAAGATGAGGGCTTCGAGGTCGAAATGGTGACCGAAGAGGGCAAACACCTCATCTACACCCGTCGCGAAGTGAAGGAGATAGTTCTTGAAGGAGCACCACCTGGCCTTTGAAGGAAATAGTGCAAGGTGTGACGAGTTTCGTTTGAAAGAATTAATACATCGGTGCTACGATAACGATAGTCGGGAGAAAAGACCGCACTGGCTCCTCTCTAGGATTGGAGAAAAATGGGTTAGCGGCTGAACCGGAGGATAGGATATGGTAGTGGAGAGTAAACCAAAACTTGTCGATCCGGAGTTCACTAAGGCTGTTGTAGATGCTGGGGCAGACACTGTGACACTCTGTTTTCAATGTGGAACGTGTACAGGGGGTTGCCCCTCTGGAAGGGTCACCGCATTTAGGACTAGGAAACTAATGAGGCGAGTCCAGCTGGGATTCAAGGATGATGTTCTTCCAAGCGACGAGCTCTGGCTTTGCACAACATGCACGACTTGTGATGAGAGATGCCCAAGAGGGGTGAAGATTACCGATATCATTATGACACTTAGGAACATGGCGGTCAGAGAAGGCCATATGGCAGAGTCCCACAGAAATACGGCGAGGATGCTGGTGAACTCAGGACATGCCATTCCTCTGAGTGATACGTTCGGAGAGATGAGGAAGAAACTTGGCCTGGACGAAGCCCCTCCAACCGTTCTTTCGGACAGTGGAGCGCTAGAAGAGGTCAAGAAGTTGGTAAAGGCAACAGGCTTCGAGGAACTGGTGGGATGAGAATGGCAAAATATGGTCTGTTTCTTGGATGCATCGCCCCATTGAGATACCCAGGCATCGAGACATCCACGATGGAAGTCGCCAAAGCTCTTGAATTAGACATGGTTCTACTCGATGGTACATCTTGCTGTCCTGCTCCAGGGGTATTTCGAAGTTTTCATGAGGATACGTGGCTTGCCCTGGGCTCAAGGAATCTAGCACTTGCCAAAGAAAAGGGACTCGAAATCGTCACTATTTGCAACGGATGCTTTGGTTCTCTTGCGGAAGTGGCCGATCAAATCGAGCGGGATAAGGAAAAGAAAGAGTATGCAAATTCGATTCTTAAGCAGATTGGGAAGGTGTATGACGGGGGAGTAAAGGTCAGACAGTTCGCTGAACTTCTTTATACGGATGTGGGTTTAAATGCAATATCGGAGAAAGTGAAGAACAAGCTCGGTCACATAAAGGCTGCAGTTCATTATGGTTGCCACTATTTCAAACCGGAAATCGTCAAGCAGATTGACAATAGGGAGAGACCCAAGACCCTCGATGAGCTGGTAGAAACAACGGGTGCCACCACCGTGGACTATAGAAACAAGAATCTCTGTTGCGGTGCTGGTGGGGGTGTGAGGGCCCGGGCAAAGGATGTCGCACAGAAGATGACAAATCAGAAACTAGAAAGCATCAAGGAGTCGGAAGCGAACTGCATAATTGATATCTGTCCTTTTTGCCATCTCCAATTCGATCAGAGTCAACAGGAACTTGGAACATCGTTTCCAGTGATTCATCTTTCTCAACTTCTCGTTTTGGCGTTCGACCTTGACAAAAGCAAGCTTGGCTTCGATGCTCATTCTATTCCCGTGGAGTTCTGACCTATCGTTCACAAAAAGCTTATAGTTGTGAGTTAATTTCTCTTGGCCACTAGGGTTTCTCAGCCATTCAAGATCCATATGACGGAGGAGGTTGAATGCTAACAATCGTGAGAGTCAGGGTTTGGTTGAAGGAGACAAGTAAGAGGGGAGTTATTACTCTCAAGACTCGGAATCTTCAGATGCTCTGGGATTACATCCTAGCAAGACACGAGGATTGGGATAGCGGGGGATGTCGAGTTGTCTATCTTACCCACAGAGAGCTGAAGGAGGATATCAGTCTCTTCATAGAAGGGAAGGATATGAACGATATCTCTGAATTCGTGATGACTTATATAGCTCCTATGAAATGCGTAAGGTCCATCAAATTCATCGGCTTGATGAATCCACGATTCTTTCCTATTCCCAAGGAGACACCTCGGAATCTGAAAAGATTCACCGTGGCAATATCATGCGAACCCCAGTTTTTGACAAGGACCTATGGAATTCTATCCAGCTACAAGCAACAAAATCCGTGGTTCCAAACTATTTGGCTTACACTCTTGTCGGAGAGAAGGGCGATCTTCTCGCATCCTATTCCTGTAGGGGAGAGACCACTCTCAGGAAATTTGTCGACCGCTACGTAAGACCCCTTGAGGGTGTGATAGATGCAAGGATAACGAGGATATCGAGAACGAAGAGGCTTGTATCCCGTGATGAATGGAGAAAGCTTTTCGAGCAGTATATCAACGAAGAAGGCCTAGATGTGGAAGAGATGGAGGAATTTGAAGACGAATGGATTGCCGCTTGTTGATAGCTGTATCGCGAACTGATGGGAGGAAGGACTACATTCCTGTCCATGGGACGCCCTTGTAGGGGCTCATAACAATCTGTGCCTTCACGTCACGAATGCCATCCATGCCGAGATAGGAATCCAGAAACTCCTGGAGCTCGGACATGTCGACGAAAAGCATTACGCATAGAACCTCATGCTCGCCCGTGACCCTGTAAACAGCGATGGCGCGATTGTGCTCGCATATTCTCTTGACAATCTCCTCTCTGTGAGTTCCGGAAACACTGATGTGAACATATGCCTTCACCGGATTCTCTATCAGCTGATAGTCGATATAGACAGAATAGCCCTTTATTATGCCCTTCTTCTCCATATTCATGATCCTTCTTCTTACCGTTGCCTCGCTTATGGAGAGAGCTCTTGCAATCTTGATGTTGCTTGCCCTTGCATTGTCCCTGAGTTTCTCGAGTATTCTCACATCGACCTCATCGAGAGGAAGAAGCTTCATATCCAGGCCTTTCCACCTTTCGCCGAGGTGGACACTTTCACCTTCCCATCTTTCCAGCATTCTGATACCCTCAACAATAAAGGAATCCTAAGTATTAAAGAATAGCGCTTTTCGTTGTGATGACATCAGATATCGTAATTCATGCATCTCTTTCTGTCACATTCACAGTTCCATCCCGCTCGATATGATGGGTATGGTGAGGGAAATGGTGTATCGTGGTTGTTTCGGAGGGTGACGATATTAGTTTTCAATTTTGCGAATCTGACGAAGGATTATATACACACGATGCATCGTTGTAGACCGGCTCGAATCGACTGGAAAGGTGATGAGATGAAGGAATCTGGAGAGAAGGAGGGGAGTGAAAAACCCACCGTGGAAGAACTCCTAAAGAAAGCCAAGAAGCCTGGAGAAGACGCCCTGAAACTGCATCCTTTCTATCAGGGAAAAATTGAGGTCGCTCTAAAGGCACCAGTAAGGGACTTTGGTGACTTCGCAATCTGGTACACTCCGGGTGTCGCGGAACCTTGCAGGGTGATTCACAAAGACATAGAGCAGGCTTATGTTCAGACGAATAAATGGAACACAATTGCAGTGGTCTCGGATGGGACCAGGGTTCTTGGTCTGGGTGACATTGGTCCTGAGGCGGGTCTTCCCGTGATGGAAGGGAAGTCTCTTCTCTTCAAATACCTCGGGGGCGTAGACGCGTTCCCCATCTGCTTGGACACGAAGGATCCTGATGAAATAATAACATGCGTCAAGTGGTTGCAACCCTCCTTCGGAGGCATAAATCTTGAGGATATAGCCCATCCTAAGTGCTTCTACATATTGGACCGATTAAGGGCAGAAATGGATATTCCGGTCTGGCACGATGACCAGCAGGGAACTGCGACTATCGTTGTCGCTGGATTCATAAATGCACTCAAGGTGGTCGGAAAGAAAATGGACGACGTCCTTGTCTCCATGATTGGCGCAGGTGCCGCAAACATTGCAACTTCTAGAGTTCTTATAGCGGCGGGCGTCTCGATCAAGAACATCATCATGGTAGATAGCAAGGGCATACTTCATCCGGGAAGAACTGATGTCAGGGAGAAGTATCGAGATAAGTGGAAGATGTGCTTGGAGTCCAACAAAGAGGGAAGAACGGGCGGGATTCCAGAAGCGATGAAGGATACGGATGTTTGTATTGGCGCTTCCGTGCCAGGTCCCGGGACCATAAAGCCCGATTGGGTGTCATCTATGGCCGCGAACCCGATTATTTTCCCTGTCGCTAATCCGATTCCGGAAATCTGGCCGTGGGAGGCCAAGGAGGCTGGAGCGAGAGTAGTCGCCACGGGGAGGTCGGACTTTCCCAACCAAGTGAATAACTCCCTTGGTTTTCCCGGAATATTCAGAGGAACGTTGGATGTGAATGCGAGAACGATCACGGATGAGATGTGCATTGCGGCTGCGTACGAGCTTGCCAAGACGGCTGAGGATAATGGGATTCACGAGGAGTACATAATCCCAACAATGGATGAATGGGAGGTCTTCCCACGAGAGGCAACAGCCGTAGCTATGAAGGCCATAGAGCAAGGGGTCGCCCGAAAGAGGCTTTCGCGGCAGGAGATATTTGAGACAGCTGAATTCATCATTCGAAGAGCGAGGGAGCAGACTAAGACCCTAATGGACAAGGAATTCATCCCGCCTGCTCCTGACTAGCTCATCGGAACATAGGGACGCGTGGCTCGCGTATCACCGGTCTCGCTTGTTGTTCTAGTTTCCTGTAGCTCTCCTCTATCTCTCTCGCCTGTTCATACAGAGGTTCTAGGTCAATCTCAACCTCGGGGATGAGAAGGTCGGCAGCCTTTACGAGTTCCGCAGCAGCATGAGCATCGGGGAATTCTGGCCTCGCCTCTGCCAGGAGACTTGCCACGCGGATGTCTCTCCACCTCCCTTCATTAAGGAGCACCCCCGAGACGCCTGATATCATAGCAACTTCTAGTTGTTCTATGCCATTCTTGGCGAGCTCCTCGCGAGCTTCATCCGTGCTTCCCACCCCCCAGACCATTGGAGTCTCTCTCGTAATATCCTCCTCAATATGCTCAGCAGGAAGACCCTCAAGACTTATCACCCTCTTACATCCCTGCTCAGCCGCCCACGAAAGGAGGGATCGCGCAATAGGTCTGTGCAGCTTGGTGGGCAAAGGAAACTCAGTTATGAAGACTGCGAGCTTGATGTCCTCTCTCGCATAGATACGAGCAGGGAACTTCGGCTTCCTTGCGTATATCATTGACACCGGAGGGAAATATTCTGACTCGAGAGCGCAAATCTGATCAAGATTGAGAGTGGAAATCATGTAGCTGCAGGCAATCGTGCTGACGAGTCCAACGGTGGGGAATCCCTCAACTACCGTTCCTCCTCTCAGGTCGAAATCCTTGAATTTTCTAACCTCAATCTCTATTGTCATCTCTCATCCCTCGACCTCAATCATTTCCAGACTATAAATCCTTGGCGGAATTCACCTGAAGAAGTCGAATAGCACATGTCAGGAGAGAGGGGAGGCGTGGTACCGATTGCCATCGTGGGAAGTCATCTGAGCCAAACTCGAAACCTTTAAATCAACTCTCTGAATACGGCACATGAATCCATGAAAAAGGTGGAAACCCTCTCTAGAATTAAGAAGGCTGAAGAGCAAGCAAAGAAGATGAAAAACGACGCTCAAAAAGAAAAGGAGAAGATTGTCCGGAATGCAAAAAGGGAAAGTCTCTTCGTTTTGGAAAACATGGAAAAGAAAGCCGCAGAACTCTACAAAGAGAAGCTCTCCGAAGTTGA
>JBHIFI010000083.1:0-6353 GCA_046761005.1 Thermoplasmata archaeon | reverse complement strand
CCATGATGGGCTTCTTTCCGACAACGAAAAGATCAACATTCTTGTTTTTGTTTACTGCAAGAAGACCAGAGCCTGCCTTCACCCTTTCAGCAGAATAGAGATCGACGTACCGTTCTTTCTCTGCAGCTGAGACAATCTCCTCAACTGCCTTTCTCTCCGTTTTTGCTTTGCTCAGGAAGGATTTATATCTCTCAGCATATCGGAAAACCCTCCTTCTCTCGGACTCACTCATTTTCTTCCAGGTAGATTCCTTCTTGACAATGAGTCTATCCTCAAGTTTCGATTTCTTCCTTGGCAAAAAGCCTCACCCCCTGTCGTGAGGGTATTTCAACCTCGTACTATTGAGTTACTGCTGAAAACCGAATGGACATTATCAAAGTCGATTATGAAATATTAATCCTTAAGTAGGTCATACACGATGCGATAGTCAGAAGGGAATCATCAGGCTGGGATGATGCGATGGTCTCCACTAGGAGTTCTAGCGGAAGAGGTAGGAGAGCGGAGGTGTCCGCCTTCAGTGCCGAAACCGCGAAGCTTCAATTGCGCATTGGAAGAAGTGCACACGGGTATGGAGTCATAGCCGCTTTGATCCTCACAATGAATGCCATACTGGCCTATCTTCTGGAAGTTTCTGAGATATTTTTGGATCCACCATTTTCTTGGGCCGCCCTTCTTCTCTGGATACTTCCTATGGTCGTTGGAATAGGAGTGGGAATCTCTGCACTTTCGCTCAAGTGGGAGCACTATTCTTATGAGAGGGCGAGCGGGCATTTCATTCTCACCGTGCTTGGAATCCTTATCCCATCGATTGGGTTGGCTGTGGTTCTTGTATCTGAGCTTGGGTTCTATGGGTTCCAGTATCTTCCGTGGATATATCCAGTCTCCCTCCTAGGCTTGTCTTTGACGATGGTTTCCATGGCAATGACATGGAGGGGAAAAGGGCTGAGAAAGGTGACGAGTATCATTTCGGTACTAGTTCCAATAGTCCTCATTGTATTGATTATGGTTGTTTCCTCTTCCCCACTTGGCTATCTTCCTCTCGTCATGGGCTACCTTGGAAGCGCCATATGTTTTCAGATTGGCGGGTCCATACTCCACGTTCTCGCGAGCTCGACATCAGCTCAGGAGCGTCACATAATTCGCGCAAATAGGGACAGACTAACATCGTTGCAGAAAGAACTCGAGTCCAGAAGGGCATTGCTTGACTACAAAGAAAAGGCCCTCGTGGGAAGGGAGGCTCATCTGGAGAGCTATGAGCAGCAACTGGCGAGAACGCTGATGCTCGTCGAATCCAGGAGAAAGGAGCTAGCGGAATTCCAAATGCAGATAGACAAGAGAGAATCAGAGCTTCTCGCAATGGAAAAGAGAATCGGAGCCCTCAAGGCAGATGCTGATGTGAAGATGAACGAATTGGAACTCGTCAAAGGGGAACTCAAGGCATCGTCTGAGAAGTCCAAGAGAGTCAGGGAGGATCTAACTAGGACCGCGGCGGCAATCTCGAAAAGGGAGACGAGGCTGAAACGTAGCGAGATTCAGTTAGAGGCAAAAATGCGGGAACTCACCTCCCTGGAAAAGGCAATGACAAAGGAAAAGAAGAGACATGAGCAGATTCGCGAGGAGCTTAGTAGGAAGAGGAACGAACTCATCGTCCGCGAAAGGGAGCTAAATGTCCTTGCTCAGGAGGTCTCCGAGGGTGAGTCTAGAGTTCCCGCCACAGAGGGAGAAGCCGTGAGTTTGGAAGAATGGGAGAAGCGCCTCGGGGAGAAGGAGCAAGAACTCGGCGAGTTGAACCTAAGACTCGATTCACTGGCCAGTGAACTCGAACAAAGAGAGGCTGATGCGAACGAACAGGAATCTGCACTTGCGGAAAGACTGGAGTACCTAAAGGACAGGGAGGAAAAAACGCTCAACAAGGAGCTGGAATTGGCGGACCTCGAGTCAAAGCTTGAGGGGGAGAGGGAGATTCTGCGGAGGGAAAAGACTGCCATGAACGAGGAGAAGAATCAGCTTCAAGAAAGGGGGGAGAAGTACAGGGAGCTCGCAGCCGAAGCGAGAAAGAGGATGACAGATTACGATTCACTGAAGGAAGAAGTGGAAACGAAGGAGATTGAGCTGCAACACAAGGAGAAGACGGTTAGAGATCTGGAAGCAAGACTCGAGAGAGAGTCGAAATCTATTGATGAGAAAATGAAGGATTTGATTGAGAGAGAGAAAGAACTCGAGGATAAGGAAGCTATGGTGAATTTGAGGGTGCTCGACTCAGAAAGATATGGCATTGGCGGACCCAAAGGCCTCACTGACCACGAGGAGATGGAAAAGACACTCCGTATCCGAGAGGAGAGGCTCCGAGCAAAGGAGAGGGAGTTAAAGAATTGGGCCTATCAGAGGGAGAAGGAACTCGAGCTCCGGGAGGGGGCCCTTCAGCAGAAGCTCAAGGAGGAGCTCGCCGATAGGGAGGAGCTCGTCATCGAGGAGAAGCAAGAGGAAAAGGTGAAGACCGGAATATCCAGACTCGATGACCTGCTCTACGGAGGCTTTCCTTTCAATTCTAATGTTCTATTCGTAGGACCATCCTTCCTTGGTAAGGAGGTTGCAATACTCAACTTCATTGCAGAAGGCCTCAGAAAGGGCATTCCCGCAGTGATAGTGACGACATCCAAGCCTCCTGAGGAAATCGCGAAGGATATGGGGCCCGTTCTCATGGAGTTCGTGGAGTACGAGAGGATCGGTCTTGTGAAATGGATTGATGCTACGTCTCAGGTTCCTCCAGAGTCGGCGGGATTTGATGAAGGAAAGCGGATCTACAGAGTGAACGGAGCTGCTGACATGGACAAAATCCTGGAAGGGCTACAAGAGATTGAGACCACCATAGGGGAGGAGCATCCGTACTTCAGGATCGCCTATCTCAGCCTTTCACCAACTGTTTCCCGTTCAGAGAAAAACGTCGCATATGAGTTCATTCAGAGGATGGTCAACGATTTGCGCAAGACCAGATTTGTCGGCGCATTTGCTTTGGAGAAGGGAATGCACGATCAGAAGGAAATCGAGACGATTGAGCATCAGATGGACGGAGCAATCATGTTCAAGCAGGATGACAAGAAGACGTTCCTTTCCGTCCACGGCGTCTGCAACGTCCAAACCAGGGATTGGGTGGAATACAAACAGACAGATCGGGGCCTTCTCATCGGTGCCTTCAGTCTGGAAAGAATCAAGTAGCCTCGTCGGAAAAGCAGATAAGGTTGGGATTCCTTCACCAGAAGGATGATATTCGAGCAGATTAGGAAGCGGGGAGACAATTTTTCCTATCTAATTGCTGACGAGGATTCGGGCTTTGCCGCAGTTGTTGATCCTTCTGGTAATCAGAAGGAGATCCTCCGCCTGATAGGCGAGAAGAAACTCAAACTCCTCTACGTATTCCTTACGCACTCCCATCCCGACCACACTCCGGGAACGGACTATCTCGCCAAGAAGGCGGGAGCGAAGGTGGTTGCCCACGAATTATCCCCCATGAGGAAGGACCTCACGGTCACGGACGGTCAAATTCTAAATGTCGGGAACCTCACATTCAAGATCATGCATACCCCAGGTCATTCCTCTGATGGAATTTGCGTCGTTGTGAATACCAAGATATTGACTGGTGATACTCTCTTCGTTCGGGAGTGTGGGCGAACGGATCTTGTAGGAGGAGATTCTGTGAAGATGTATGATAGCCTTAACCGAATCAAGTCCCTTCCAGAAGAAATGGAGGTATGGCCTGGACATGACTATGGCCCCGCTCCGTCTTCGACCATAGGAGAGGAGAAGAGGAAGAATTACACGTTGGAAGAAAGAACATTGGAGGATTTCATAGAGTTCATGAAGGAGCCATGAGGTGTTCCAATGAGCAAGGTCGCACTAGTTACTGGGGCTTCGAGGGGCATTGGACGTGCCTGCGCCATAAGATTGGCCGAGGACGGTTTGGATGTCATCATCAATTATCTGAAGAGCGAAGAGATGGCAAAGGAGACGCTATCCGAGGTTACGAAGACTGGTCAGAGAGGTCTTCTCGTAACGGCAGACGTTGCTTCCGAGAGCGAAGTTGAGATGATGTTCAAATCAGCGGAAAGGTATATCGGCTCTCCCCTGGTTCTCGTCAACAACGCGGGAATCTATCCAAGGCAGGCTTTCGATAGAATCGAAGAAGAGGACTGGGAGAGTGTTATCGATACGAATCTGAGAGGTGTCTACAACTGCTGTAAGTTCGCTGTTCTGAGAATGAAAGAGGAGGGTTGGGGCCGGATCGTGAACATCTCTTCCATGCTCGGCTTTAAGGGCTCGACGCAAGGTGTCCATTACGGGGCCTCCAAGGCAGGAATCATAGGATTCACGAAATCACTCGCCCTCGAGCTCGCTCGTTATGGCATCACTGTGAATGCAGTTGCACCTGGTGTCATCGAGACGGATATTCTCGCGGGTGATTCTGAGGAGAAGAGAGCTGAAAGAATCAAGATGATTCCGCTTGGAAGAATTGGAACTCCAGAGGACATAGCTGGAGCAGTCTCCTTTCTCTGCTCGGAAGACGCGAGCTACATAGCGGGAGAAACGATACACGTCAATGGTGGACTCCTGATGGTTTGAGGCTCCCGCTCTCGACCGAGGTTTGGTCTCTCTATTTCCCCTCGAACTTGGGGTCCCTCTTCTCCAGAAAAGCCTTCATTCCCTCTTCCTTATCGTCGGTGGAGAAGGTCAAACTGACCAGCTCTCTCTCATATGCCAGACCCTCATTGAGACCTGTCTCCAGGGCCCTGTTAATCGCGGATTTGGCCAGTCTCACACCGACTGGACCGTTCTTGGCAATTGTCTGAGCCAGTTCGTTCACTTCCTTTTCCAAATCGTCGAGAGGAACCACCTTGTTCACGAGGCCCCACTGCTCCGCCTCCTTGGCATCTATCATCTTACCCGTGAAGACCAATTCGGCTGCCCTGCCCTTTCCCACGATCTTCGTGAGCCTCTGCGTTCCCCCAAAACCAGGGAATATGCCGAGCTTCACTTCTGGGACACCCAGCTTTGCATTCTCAGATGCAATTCTAATGTCGCATGCTAGCGCGAGTTCCAGCCCGCCGCCTAGAGCGTACCCGTTTACCGCAGCAATCACAGGCTTCTCGATCTTCGCGATTGAGTTCATAGCTTCATGACCCAAAATAGTGAAGTTCCTCATCTCTAGGGGTTTCTTCCCGAGCATCCCCTTGATGTCCGCGCCAGCGACAAAGGCTTTTTCACCTGAACCTGTTATGATGACCACACTCACGTCCTCGTCTCTCTTGACCTCCTCCATCGCCTTCTTCAGTTGTGAGAGGACTTCAGAGTTGAGAGCGTTGAGTGCATCTGGCCTATCGATGGTTATCTTGGCGATTTTTTTCTCTTTCCTGATTGTCACAAATTGAGCCATTTCACCTTCCCCTACTCGTAATCGTAGACGCCTTTTCCTGTTTTTCTCCCCAAGCGGCCCGCCCGAACGTACTTCCGAAGAAGCGGGGCGGGTCTGAACTTCGGATCTCCCGTCTCCTTGAAAAGAACCTCCATCACGTCGAGCCCTATGTCTATGCCAGTGTAGTCTGCGAGTTCAAACGGACCCATGGGCCAGCCAGCGCCTAGCTTCATTGCCTTGTCTATGTCCTCGGGAGCGGCAGCCCCCTCGTCAAGGAGGTTGAACGCCTCATTGAGCATGGGAACGAGTAGGCGATTCACCACAAACCCGGGTGTCTCCTTCACCTCGATGGGCTCCTTTCCAAGCTCTATGCTGAGCTGTCTTGTAGTTTCAAATGTTTCGTCGGATGTCTCAGGACCTCGAATCAGCTCGATGAGCTTCATCACGGGTGCTGGATTGAAGAAATGCATCCCAATGAATCTGTCCGACCTCTTCGTTGAAGAAGCCAGCTCGGTTATACTTAGCGAGGATGTGTTTGAGGCGAATATCACATGGTCAGGGCACATCTCATCGATTTCCTTGAAGAGGTCCTTCTTAATCTGCATGTTCTCAAAGATTGCCTCTATGACCATGTCTGCATTCGTCACCGCCTGAGCTAGATCGGTCGTGCCCTCGATTCCTCCTATTATTTTTTCCACCTCTTCCTGTGTCATCTTTCCTTTTGCGACTCTTTTCTCCAGCGGTCCTCTGATTCTCGCGAATCCGCCGTCCACGAATTTCTGGTCAATGTCTCTCATGGATACCTGGTAACCGCTCTGAGAGCACAATTGAGCTATGCCAGCTCCCATGGTTCCAGCTCCAAGAACACAGATTTTTCTTATGTCTTCAACCTTCATTTCCTCCCCCTCTCGACCGAGAAATAAGGATGTGGTATAACTTAGTTTCC
>JBHIFI010000082.1:0-6466 GCA_046761005.1 Thermoplasmata archaeon | reverse complement strand
AGAGGAACGAGGGGACACACATCTAAACCAAGAAAACTTTTTCGAAATCACTTAGCTCTATCGCAAGGGGAAAATGCTGCAAAATCGGCCAACCATATCTGCACGACACGGGATTCTCAATCCCCCATGAGCACTCCGTCGTAGACTCCCTCATGAATCTCTCTCTGCATCTCTTTTGGGTCTTTTCCCTCCACTGTAACGCCCATGGAAACACAGGAGCCGATTATCTCTAGAACCCTTTCTTTCTCCTTCTTTCCAAGCATGGAGCGCTTCTTCATCTCCGCAATCCTCTTTAGTTGTTCGATCGTCAGATCACCTACTCGGGTCCTCGAAGGGTCCCCTGACCCCTTCTCTTCCCCCAGCTCCTTGAGGATCAGCGCTGATGTCGGAGGAGTTCCCACTTCTATGGAGAACCTCTTCGTGGAGGTGTCCACCGTGAGCGTAATTGGGACCTTCATTCCTTCGAACTGCATGGTCTTTTCATTTATGGCGTCTATGACCTCCACAATGTTGACTCCCATTGGGCCAAGAGCGGGTCCCAAAGGAGGTCCGGCAGAAACTCTCCCACCGTCGACAAGAACCTTGAGAACCTCGGCCAAAATCAGTCCTCCCTCTCTTCTTTTTGTATCACCCTTACACTGTCGCCCCTGACTGTAACTGGTATGGGAACAACGGCTTCAAAGAGTTCCACAGTAATCTCTTCCTTGCCCTCATCAATCTGCTGAACTCTGGCCTTCTCTCCCTTGAAGGGACCTGCAATGAGTTCGACTATGTCTCCTTCAACGATTCCGGAGACGAGAGGCTTTGGAGCGAGAAAATGGTCAATCTCGGAGAGCGACGTCTCCCCCTTCACCATTCCCCTGGCCCTTCTGATTCCCTTTACCATTTCTTCGAGTCTATCCGGGTTAATAGTTTCCACAAGAACGTATCCCCTCAGTGTAGTCGGTGATAGAACGGAGAATATTCCAGTCTTCGGCGACTTCGCCCTTGCGGCGATCGAGTCGGTAACACTCTTCTCATGACCTATGGATGTCTTGACGGCCATTATCGATTGCCTCACGGTCGTTGAAATCGCTCGGGTGTCAGAAAGAGCAGGGTCTCCCCTCGAAGTGGCGATTACTACCACATTCAGCCTGTCTCCATATTTTGGTCCCCTTGGGGCAACGATATTCAAAGTGAAATCCTTCTTCTCGTGAGACCCCAACTGAATCTCCCTTTCGGTCTCCTCGGTCAATGTGATATCCCATATGTCATCGAAGAGGCCCTCAATCTTGACTGTCCATTCTGAGTGTTCTCCCTCCTCCTCTTCGGAATATACTAGATCCAATCTGATATGAACGGTGTCATCGCTATCGCCCAGGTTTTCGAGCGTCATCTCGAAGTTGGTCAATGACCCCGATGTCACCACCCGTTTAGGGTCCTCACATGTGAGTGAGATCCCATATCGCTCGGGTGCTTTTTCGGGTTCCTCCTCTTCCTCTTCTTCTACCTCAAAAACTCCCAATTAGATCATTCTCCCTGACTATGGCAACATCTTGGGAATCTCGACCATGATTAGGTATATGAGAAAGCCAATCCCGCCAATCAGAATCATACCCAAACCTGTGATTTGAAGGACCCTGATGTATTCATCTGTGGTGGGTTTTCTCGCCATCCTCAGTATTCTGCCGTACTTTCCCCTGCCTATCCTCTTGGCCTTTTCTTCGATTTTCCTCTGAATATCCCACGACTTGTCCACGATGTCCATTGACTGCACCGAGCTACTTTATTATGTCAATATCGCCTACTTCAGCTTTTCGGACTTCTTCCCTGCCCAGTATCTGTCTAGACTTTACGCCTGTCAGTATGACCATCACTCGCACGAGATGCTCTAGCGAGGGTTCTATTGCTGCGCCCCAGATTATCCTGGCGTTTCGACTGATTCTGCTCTGAACCATCTCAGCGACTTTCTCTGCCTCACTGACAGTCATGCTGTTACCACCGGTGACATTCACAAGGGCGCCTGTCGCATTGCTTATGTCCACGTCTATCAGAGGGGAGTTTATGGCCTCCTCAACAGCTTCCTCCGACCTGTTCTCGGAATCCCCTTCCCCGAGGCCTATCATCGCAACACCTCCGCCTTTCATTATCGTTTTAATGTCGTTGAAATCTAGATTGACCAGACCAGGCTTCGTGATGACCTCGGTGATTCCTTTGATTGAGCGCATCAAGACTTCATCTGCCACCTTGAAAGCCGCATTAAGCGCCAGTCTTGGAACGAGCTCGATGAGCTTGTCATTTGGGATAACTATCACTGTATCGGCGAAGTTCCTCAGCTTTTCGAGTCCGTACTCTGCGTTCTCCATTCTTATGGTGCCTTCTGCCTTGAACGGAAGAGTGCAGATTGCTACAGTGAGCGCTCCAGCCTCTTTTGCGAGGCTTGCAATGATGGGTGCACCGCCTGTACCAGTACCGCCTCCAAGACCACATGTGACGAAAACCATATCGGCGCCTTGCAGAAGTGCTCGCAACTCCTCCTCGCTCTCTCGGACCGCTTCCTCACCGATCTGTGGTAGGGCTCCAGCCCCTAATCCTCTTGTCGACCTCCTTCCTAGGAGTATCTTATGAGGCGATCGAACGGTGAGTAGGTGTTGTGCGTCCGTGTTTGCCGCATAGAGTTCCGCGCCTAGGACACCCGTTTCTACGAGTCTGTCTATGGTATTGGACCCTCCACCACCAATGCCTATGATTCTTATGTTTGTCTTCAATCCAGCTAGTACCCTTTCAAGCTCATCATCATCAGCGCTGAACCCGCCGAGCTCAGTGGGCGCTTCCCGAGCAATTATCTCTTCACCCGCTCGAGATAGAACTTCATCCACTACAGACTTCATTTCGAATCCTCCAATTCATCAATCTATAGATACAAATGGGCCGAAGGCTTTTGTTCACCTAAACATCAATAGGCTATAAAAGGTTTCGGTAGGATGGCTGATGATTATCTGACATCTGGCTATGATACTTTTCTTGCTTTGAGGAAATTAACTTATCACGTCAACGCCCATCTTTTCTCGGGCGGCGGGAGTCGTGCTTCTCCCGAGAATCTGCTTGGACTTCACGCCGGTGACGATAAGCATCACCTTTAGTGTATGCTCAAGTGTGGGATCGACACTCGCGCCCCAAATGATTCGCGCGTTGGGACTCACCCTACCCTGAATCTCTTCAACTGCCTTCTCCGCCTCAGAGACAGTCATATCGTTTCCTCCTGTGACGTTGACTAGGACTCCACTGGCGGAGCTTATGTCCACGTCCAGTAGAGGAGACTCTACGGCCTCATTGAGCGCTTCAATTGCGCGATTATCGCCCACAGCATCGGATTCACCCAAGCCTATCATTGCTACACCACCGCCCTGCATTATCGTCTTTATGTCATTGAAATCAAGGTTCACCAGACCCGGCTTGGTAATCACTTCTGCGAGGCCCTTTATCGCTCGCATCAGCACCTCGTCCGCAAATCTAAATGCTGCATTGAGGGAAAGGCGCGGCACCAAGTCCAGAAGTCTGTCGTTGGGTATTGCGATGACCGTATCGGCATTTTGCCTCAGCTTTTCTAGACCCCATTCAGCATTCTCCATCCTTTGCATTCCTTCGCCCTTGAAGGGAAGGGTTACGAACGCTACGGTTAGCGCGCCAGTGTCCTTGGCGAGTTTGGATATCACGAAGCTTCCACCGGTACCCGTTCCACCGCCCAATCCGCACGTTACGAAAACCATGTCGGATCCGGTAAGGTATTTCTTTATCTCATCTTCATTTTCTCTCGCCGCCTCCTCTCCGAGCTGAGGGATGGAACCTGCTCCCAAACCCCTAGTCGTCCTCCTACCGAGAAGTATCTTTTTAGGCGCTCGGATTGACAGGAGATGTTGGGCATCAGTGTTCGCCGCGAAAAGCTCTGCACCGGCTATTCCCTCTTCCGTTATCCTGGCAATGGTGTTGCACCCACTGCCACCGCATCCGAATATCCTAACCTTCGTCTTCATTTGGGCGAGAATTGATTCAAGTTCTGAATCTGCCCTCATGTCCTCGATAACCGCAGGTGCGGTGCTCACTGGCTTAGATTCTCTCGAAAGTGCTTCCTCTAACAGGGTCTTCATCTCTAGACCTCCAGAATTTGTGAGGAACCCCATCCCACAAATGAGGGTTAATGAGATTCCGCATATTTATTATTATTGAGCGGGTCGAATTTTGACTTTGAGCATCATCCTGCGAGAGGTCCACTGAGCTAGCCCGGAGAATCTTCGGCTACACCTGATGCCAAAAATCGGGTGCCGTCGGTTTGAATGCTGGTCATTTCGGCATTACCTATTACCGAAACCCTTGGAACTCAGCCAAGGGAGCAGAATCTTTCGGACATAGCTGTTACCGAAAAGTGTGGGAACAAGTGACACAAGCCAGTACATTCACTCACCCCTCCCGCTCACTCTTATCTTCGGATACAGCTATTACCGAAACTGTGTAAGGGATATGAAGAGAAGAAAGGCGATGAGAGACGAGGAGCACGAGGAAGCGACGATAGTATCATTCGACATTCCTGAGGATGATGGATCCCACAGACTCATCATTCACAGATACCTGCATGGACGCGTCGATAGGAAAATCGTGAACGGAAGTGAGCGCACCTACAGATATCCGGGTATCCTGGAAGAGGGAGGATTCCGTGTCGGCCAGTCTGTCTATCTTCTCCCTCGGGACCTTGCATCCAGGCTGATTCTCAAGTTGAGGGAACTGGGCGTAACGTATCGATACTGGGATGTGATTATGCAGGACTCGTCGCTTTGAGTGCATTCTCGTGTTTTCGGACATAGCTGTTACCGAAAGTCCTCAACTCCATGTCCGCTCGTCTCCCTTTTCGGCTACACCTATTACCGAAACGTACGGGAGAAAGTGGCATATGCCAGTACATTCATCCACGCCTGCCGCTCCCCCTCATCTTCGGATATAGCTATTACCGAAAATCCCCAGGACCCTCCTTTGAACGACGACCTTTTCGGTTGTGCCTATTACCGAAAATCTGCGACACCCCATTCAACACTGAAGGAAAAGAATGGAAGGTTAGGAGGATGTCTCGCGACATCATCGTGACGTGACGCCGCCTCAACCAAAGATGACCCTAGGCGCAACCTTGGTAACGGCTTCCCTGTGTCTAGGGTCGCAGGATATGAGTAGAGCCCAATCAGAGACCTCCCTTCTCCGCAGTGTTTTGCTGAGCCCGCTCATTCTCCTCAGGGGTCTCACCTTGTCTGCATCAAGAATCCAGACATCGATCTGGTTCATCCTCGGCTCTGTGATGAGAAGCTCGGGCCTCGGCACGTCCACAATCACCTTTCCATGTTGCGCTCCCACCCGGTCCGCAATCGAATCCTCGACCGCCCGCCTGCGCCTTCGGTGCGTGAGCTTGAATAGGGCCTCCCGTCTGTCACCATCAAGGTCTTTCTTCTCCAGCAAGTAGGCCTTCTTGAAGAGCTTTCTGTATTTGATTCTCATCGCCATTTCCCGCTGCAGTCCACCGAGGGAGATGAGCCAGGACATCAGCTCTGAATCCACCATTCTCTGTATCTTCTCATAGTTCGGTTCATCAGCCCTCTCGACGGCTCTGGCTAGCATGAGTTCTGCGAC
The DNA here is from genome assembly GCA_046761005.1 of Thermoplasmata archaeon. Lineage (GTDB taxonomy): Archaea > Thermoplasmatota > Thermoplasmata > RBG-16-68-12 > JAGMCJ01 > JAGMCJ01. The sequence goes on along the minus strand of JBHIFI010000082.1, from coordinate 817 downwards.
CCTAACGGTCTTGTGGAAGTAAACTGAGGAATACATCAGAGCGCGCGCGACGAGCATGCCTTCCACCGAGCTCATACCCTTCTTGTCGATGACAAGTTCGTTGTTGAAGATCTGGATTGTCTGAATGAGTCTGTCAACGTCGATTATCCCATGCGCCACGCCAGTGTAATGCGCATCCCTCAGAAGGTAGTCTATCTGGTCCACATCGATGGGGCCGTGAATCATCTGTGAGAGATATCTATTCTCATCCGCCGCTTTCTGGCCGCCAAAATCAGTGAGTTTGGAAAAGCCGGACTCCCTCGATCCCATAACGATATCGGAAACCTGCTTCGGATCCAAATCGTGCTTCTCAAGAACCTCGGGGACGGAGGGGATTTCATCAAACTGCCTTCTCTCGGATCCTGCGATCATCTCCTCCTCTCCCATTATCACTTTCTTCGTCAGCAACATGTGGTCGAAACCGCTTAGCTTGGAGATGTAATGCTCCAGTGTGTGCGAAAAAGGCCCATGGCCAACATCGTGAAGAAGAGCGGCGGCTGAAACAGAGAGCCTTTCTTCCTCGGGGAGGTGAAGAACATCACTAATTCTTTGAGTGAGATGGCAACATCCAAGTGAATGCTCAATCCTCGTGTGATTAGCACCTGGAAAAACCAGATATGTCAGTCCGAGTTGCTTAATGCCATTCAGTCTTTGAATCTCTAGGGTCTCCAAAAGATCTAGGGTGGGCCTATCGATCTTCATACTTCCAAATATGGTGTCTTGAATAATCTTGAAATCCATCGGTAAGCCATCCGATAGGAGATATTAATCATTTTTC
>JBHIFI010000081.1:0-6498 GCA_046761005.1 Thermoplasmata archaeon | reverse complement strand
AAGTCGAGAGATAGGAAAGAGTGGACTACGTACTTTTTCGAGGGCGAAAAGTAAACCTCAGCTCTCGGTAGTTTTATTATTTGCCAATTCATTCTGACCAAAGATGAGCATGCAGTTTGAGGGGAGGGATATCCTATCCATAAAGGATTTTTCAAGAAAGGAAATCATGCACGTATTGAGGGTCGCAAAGAAAATGGTTCCGGTAGCCAAGGGAAAGAAGAGAGATGAATCCCTCAGAGGGAAGATACTCGCCACTATTTTTTTCGAGCCAAGCACGAGGACACGTCTCTCCTTCGAGAGCGCAATGTGCAGACTGGGCGGTAGGTCTATCGGAATAGCGGACCCGGAAAGAAGCTCCCTAAAGAAAGGAGAGACCCTCGCGGATACGATAAAGATGGCCGAATCATACGCAGATGTGATTGTTCTCAGACATCACCATGAGGGTGCAGCCAGGCTTGCTGCGAACTTTTCCTCGAAGCCCATCATAAACGCTGGGGACGGTGCAGGACAGCATCCGACCCAGACTATGCTTGACCTCTTCACCATATGGACGGAGAAGGGAAAGATCGAAGGACAGAAGGTCGCTCTTGTTGGTGACTTGAAGTATGGAAGAACCGCGCATTCTCTTTCCTACGCGCTTTCCCTTTTTGGTGCGAAACTGTACTTCGTTGCGCCCCCAACGCTTCAGATGCCAAAAGAGATTGTCGAGGATGTTCAAGTCGGATGCACGCGTCCGAAGGTGACGGATCATCTCAAGGATGTCATTAGCCTAGTTGATGTCCTCTACGTGACCCGAATCCAGAAGGAGAGGTTTCCTGACCCGCAAGAATATCAGGAAGTGGCTGGCTCCTATAAGGTCGATGCTGAGTTGCTCGACGAAGCGAAGAAGGAAATGATTGTGATGCATCCTCTTCCAAGAGTTGACGAAATACATCCCTCAGTGGACAGCACCCACCATGCCAAGTATTTTGAGCAGGCGTTCAATGGCGTTCCAGTTAGAATGGCGCTTCTGACACTCGTTCTGGAGGCATCGAAATGAAAGAGGTAAAGGTTACACCGATAAAGAATGGGACAGTCATCGATCACATACCAGCAGGGATGGCACTCAAAGTTCTCAAGATACTCGGCATAACTGACGAGAGCTCCGGCTCCACAGTCAGCGTGGCCATGCGCGTGACAAGCAAGAAGAGGGGGCTCAAGGATATCGTCAAGGTCGAGGATAGAGAGCTCCTGGAAAAGGAGGTTGATAAGATAGCTCTCGTTGCGCCCAATGCAACAATAAACATAATCCGCAACTATGATGTCAATCAGAAGCACAAGGTCAGGCTTCCCGAGGTCGCAAAGGGAATAGTCAGATGCCAGAACCCTAACTGCATAACCAACTTGAAGGAACCTGTGGAAACAGAATTCATAGTGATCTCCAAGAATCCCGTTCGGTTGAGATGCGTCTATTGCGAGAGAGAGCTTGAGAATGTCCTTGATGCGATAACCTGAATCGACAAGGTTTTTATCTAGGAAAACCATACGCCCACGGGTGATGAGATGCACTCGAAGAAAGAAATGGAATTGAAAGAGATTTGTGAGATGGTTCTCCAATTGGTTGAGAATCAGAGAGCAATGGAGAGAGAAATTGGATTCCTCGTGGATAACCTGAAGGCTCAGAATACTCTTTCTAGGGAGATGCTCAAGATACACAAGATTCATAGGGACCTGGCCCAAAAGAACGCGGAGCAGTTGAATCGCATAGAAGATATTCTCAAGACACGAACCTAGGGGTTTTTTAGGCGGTCAACATATTCGGAATCGATGGGAGTCGACATAGCAGACATCGTTCCTTCGGACAAGAAGAGATTGAAGGATCTCAGAGGGAGGACGGTAGCTATCGATGCTTTCAATGCCATATACCAGTTTCTCGCGATCATACGGCAACCCGATGGCACTCCCTTGAGGGATTCCAGGGGGAGAACGACGTCACATCTTTCGGGTCTCGTATACAGGAACGCAAATCTACTTCAGATGGGAATCAGACCCGTATATGTTTTCGATGGTGAACCTCCTAAGCTGAAATCTACTACGATAGCTACTAGAATGGCTGCCAGAGAGATAGCAGAGAAGGAGTGGAGGGAGGCTCTCGCGGTCGGCGACTTAGAAAGGGCCAGGATAAAGGCTCAAGCTTCCTCTCGACTCAGCAAGGAAATGGTGGAGCAGTCAAAAGAACTCTTGACCTTCTTAGGGATTCCTCACGTCCAGGCTCCTTGTGAGGGGGAGGCTCAGGCCAGCGATATGACAAAGAAGGGCGATGTTTGGGCCGCGGCTTCACAAGATTTCGATTCACTTCTTTTCGGCGCTCCAAGGTTGCTGCGAAATCTCACGATAAGCGGACGGAGGAGAGCAGCGCGGGGAGGCTATGTTGAGGCTGTCCCAGAGCTTGTTTCACTCGAATCTACACTGGAAGCACTTCAGATAACAAGGGAGCAGCTCGTCGGCATGGCGCTTCTCGTAGGAACGGACTTCAATGAAGGTATCAAGGGGATTGGCCCAAAGAAGGCTCTCCTGCTGATTAGGAGGCATGGTGATATCGAGACCGTGTGTGAGAAAGAGGGCTTCGATATTGAGAATGTGCAGGAGATTAGGCAACTCTTCCTGGAGCCCGTCGTCTCTGACGACTACCAATTGGAATGGTCTGAACCTGATGTGGATGGAACGGTTTCTTACCTTAGGGACGAGTTCGATTTCTCTGAGAAGAGGGTCAGAAAGGCTCTCCAAAAGATAGCGGAAGGAAGATCGCTCATGAGGCAGAGAAGCCTCAACCAGTGGGTATGAGAATCGCGAGCCACCTTTACGCAGAGATGTCTATTTCGGCATTCGTGACAGTGATGGCGTTTCCCCTGATCTCCCCGTGCGTGATTTCGCCATCTCTTATACCTACCCCCGCTGACATAACCCCGCCGCCCAATGATGTGAGCCCCGCACCACATCCTTTTTATAGTCCCTAAAATTCACTTCTAGCCGTGTTCGACTGGCGGATTGAAATCGTCGTTCCAACCGTTGTTGTTATATGCGGAATCCTCAGTGTGTTGGCCTACCACAGAGACATACTCAACAAAGAAGGTGCGGCAACGGCATTTGGCATAGGTTTTGTGATAGGCGTTTTCGGGCACATAATGTGGCTTGTTCTCCTTTTGATATTCCTTTTGACGAGCTTTGCTGCCACCCGCTACAAGTTCGCTCTCAAGGAGAAGAAAGGGGTGCAGGAGGGAACGAGAGGTGAGCGGGGAGGTGCGAATGTCATTGCGAATGGACTCATCCCAGCGGCAATAGCATTCATTCCCTTCATCACCGAGAGCATGGCTTTGGCACAGTTTCGCATTGAGCATACAGGTCTCATCTTCGTGTCTGCAATCTCGGTTGCAGCTGCCGACACGCTGGCAAGTGAAATCGGAGTTCTAAGTGACAGAACATACCTCATCACCAACCTCAAGAGAGTATCGCCAGGTACGAACGGAGGCGTATCATGGCTCGGCAATTTCTGCGCGCTGGCCGCATCATTCTACACAGCCGTCATGGGATGGATCATGCTCGCTTTCCTCACTCCCACGATGCCCAAGAATCCAGCGGTGATTTTCATTCCCCTTGTCATTGGTTTCCTTGGCTGTCAGATAGATAGCGTCTTCGGAGCGACGCTGGAAACAAGAGGATGGCTCACGAAAAAGACCAACAATCTGCTTACGATATCCATCGGGGCTGTCTTGACGTGGTTTGTTATCCATTCCAGCTTTTACGAGTGGCTCATTGGTCTCTCTTTGTAGACTCGATTAGGTCAGTAATGACCCTGACCCCCTCTTCGACCAATTCTTTCGCCCTTTCCTCTAGTTTGGATTCCGCGAATATTCTGAAAAGGGGCTCCGTCCCCGAGGGTCTTATGAGAACCCAGCCGTCCGAATATAGAACCTTGACACCATCAGTTGTGTCCACCTCCTCTCCTTCGTATCTACGAGCGAGTCCCTCAAGAAGGTCCACCTTTTTCTCGTTTGGACAATGGACCTTCTTCTTCACAGTGTGATAGACAGGTACGTCTTTCAGGTGTCTCGAGAACTTCTCTCCAGATAAGGCCAGAAGCTCGAGGACCTTCGCCATTGCCATCCCTCCATCCCTGCAAAACTGATGCTCTGGAAATATCAGCCCGCCGTTCTCCTCGCCACCAAAGACAGCACCCGTTTCTCTCATCACCCTGGCCACTATGGGCGATCCCACGGCGGTGTATTTCACCTCTCCGCCCGCTTTCTTCACGGCCTCCTCGACACAGCTTGATGAACTCACTGGAGTGACAACGAGACCACCCAATCTCTCCTCAACGATCCTTCTTGCCATCAAAGCTAGCGTCTTGTCCCCGTAGATGTAGTTTCCATTCTCGTCTATGAAAATGGTTCTGTCTCCATCACCATCATGGGCAATTCCTATGGCGGCACCCGAATCAACAACGACCCTCATAAGTTCTGATAGATTCTCGGGTATGGGCTCTGAGTCGTGACCTGGAAAGGTACCATCCGGTGTCTCATTGAGTAGAATCGGCTCGCATCCCAGAGAATTCAGAATCTTGGGAGAGGAAAGGCATGTGGCACCATTTCCGCAATCCAGAACGACCTTCAGGTTCACCTGTCCTACCGACTCTGCATCTACATTGTTGACTATTGAGGAAACATAGTTGTCTATCGAATCTCCTTTTGTCAATACACCCTTGCAATTCTTCCATTCAACTGATTGAAATTTCCTTGAGAAGTATATTTCCTCTATAGCTTCTTCCCCTGCCTTGTCCATTTCTAGGCCATCGGAATCCACGCACTTTATTCCGTTGAACTCTGGAGGATTGTGAGATGCAGTGATTATGATTCCCCCGGAATAATCGCCCTTCTTCACCTCAAACTGCAATGTGGGCGAGGGAACTGTACCTAGGTCGACTACCGAGCAACCGGCAGAAAGAAGGCCTGATATGGATGCGGACTTGAGCATGTCGGCTGACGTCCTGGTATCGCAACCAATCGCGACTTTCCCACCGCCAAAGAAGGTTCCAATAGCTCTGCTCAGGTCCCCAGCAAGCTCTACCGTCATGGTTTCATTTACAACGCCTCTGACTCCATTCGTTCCAAAGAGCTTGGTCATCTCATACCGACCTTCTGGTCTATGATCTGATCGCCCTTTTCTATCTCATAGTCGTCGGCAATCGTGGACCTCTCGACTACGCATTTGTCGGGGATTAAGCACCCCTCTCCTATTATGGAAGAAACTATCCTGACATCCCTACCTATTGATGTTGAATCCATCACTACACTCTCGGATATCGATGCTCCTTTCACCTCGACATCTTTGCCCAAACATGCGCGAGGTCCAATTGACCCTCCAAGAATCTTCGTCCCGTCGCCTATGACAACGGGATGTTCGGCTATGGCGCTCTTTGCCACCTCGGCTTTCCTTGACACATCCGACCCGAAATAGTCTATCAGTATCCCGCTCGCAATGAGGAAATTCTCCGTCGTACCGCAGTCAACCCAATAACCCTCAAAGCCAAACCCATAAAGGCCCTTATCGACCTGATAAGGGAAAACATCGCGTTCCAGTGAGACGACCTTCTCCGCAGGTATATCTTCAAGGACGCTCTCTTTGAGAACGTAGATGCCCGCATTCACCTTGTTCGAGAATATCTCATCCCTTCGGGGCTTCTCTTTAAACATCGTTATCCTGTCATTTTCATTGAGCTTCACAATTCCGAAGGCCTCAGGATTCTCCACCTCCCAAAGTGAGATGGTACCAACGCCTCCTTTCTCTTTGTGAAACCCTATCAGAGATTTGATATCAATCGATGAGACGATATCTCCATTGAAAACGAGAAAGTCACCCGTCAGATGATCATCAACATTCCTTAGCGCTCCTCCCGTGCCAAGAGGTTCTGCCTCGTGTATGACGACATAGTTCCTGCCATCCTCCAGAGACTTGAAGTAGTCTCGCATTCGACGTGACATATAGCTAACGGGAACGATGACCTCATCCACCGTATCAGGAAGCGAATCCAGAATATAGGACACCATGGGTCTGTTGAGCAATTGCAAAAGGGGTTTCGGTTTGGTGTAGGTTAGCGGTCTAAGCCTCGTTCCCAAACCGCCGACAAGAAGGACCGCTTGCATCGTCCTGTCAAGGCTTTTGAGACTTATCAATTTTTGTTCATTTGGGGCTTATCGTAACGACGTTATTTCCCCGAAGGACAACCGTTCCGAGTCTTCGGACCTGTTCCTCCCTTGTTTCTTCAGTATCCTCCAACACAAGATTCATGTAGTCATCATAGCCGACAAGCCTTCCTTCGAGAACCCTATTATCCTTCAACACGAGGAGTATTTCCCTGTTGAGCGCATTTTCCAATACCTTAGAGGGCAACACCATCTCCTTCCCCTTCCCTGGCACATAATGGACCTGTGAATTTAAAGATTTCCCTGTCATCTTGAGGGT
>JBHIFI010000080.1:0-6603 GCA_046761005.1 Thermoplasmata archaeon | reverse complement strand
CCAGGCCAATAAGGGGGGACGCGATTACAAACAAGATTAAGAACGTGAGAATTAGGCCTGGCCCGCCAATAAGTCTGTGAATGACCTCTGCGCGTATCACCTTCTCAGGTACTTCCATCTTGATCCATAGGTCGTCCACGAAGGTGCTGGAGGGTGCTGACAGCTCTATTGCTGTGAATGAGCCATCCCAACGATGTCTTATGCTTCGAACGAAGTCCTGTAACACGAATGACATGTCTTGTTCCACGTGAGAAACCCAGCCACGCCAGTATGTCACATCAACATATGGTCTAATCTCATCGTATATTCTTGGCGATACATGCCCTACAATCAGTATTTCCATTGGGATGATATCATTACCATAGATGCTTGTCAACATCCACGGATAGAATATCTCTTCAGTAGGAAACTCAACTATGACACCTGGTTCCCTGAGCGTAGTTCCTGATTCTTTTATCCAGGTCACCACAAAAGAGTAGTTCGCTTCGACATAGTCGTCCAATTGAGGAATGATGCCCTCAGAGATCTCAAGACCCTTATCTGTTAGGTAGTTGTATATGCTCACGCCTTCGGTGGCAGATATGACTTCAACCACTAAGCCGTACATTTCCAGATGCTTATGGACTGTTGTACCGGCGGTAGTTCCACCGATCAGGCCTGTTGTTCCGTAGTAGGTAATCAGGGTCAAGGGCCAAGGTATAACTGCTGAAAGCGGATATGAGACAGCGAAAACCGGTAGTGCGTTCTCGACGTCCTCCATAGCCTCCTCTATTATGTTTGTTCCACCAAATTCTGGGGCACCGTCGACGATACGGACTCTTATGCTCTGCGGGTCGGAAGGGAGGGGGAATATCCAAGCTGTGTTGCTGGACTGCTGCCAGGGAAAGCTCACGGACAAAAGCATTCTTTGGATGCCATTGGCGTAGTGTATCACCGCATATTGCGAATCTTGGTCCAGGTAGAACACTGCGTCCCGCTTTCCAAAGATAACCCCATCGGCGGTTGCAGAACCCAGGAATGGCAAAAATACAAATGTCAAAACAAAGAAAATTGAAAATGCCCTCCTGCATATCAGGCTCGACTTTTTCATATTCGCCTCCGCAACCTCATCATGAAAGCTGTGTCTATGCTTATAATCCTTCTTATTGGGAATGTATCTCCTCTTCCTGCCCAGAGAAAGAAGCCACGGAGAAACTCAGATTCACATATTGCAAAGTCATTCGAGACTCGGACTTGCATCGCACTTGCGTGTGTCCTTCTATTCAGCGGATGATGCACTTCTATCCAAAGTGCAGGAGGATTGGGCCAAACACATTCCGACCTACAAGAAGAAGTGACATTGGAATAACTGAGGAAGGTTTGAAGCACTGGAACCTTCGGGTGTTTGTCTAGAAGAGTTTTATTCTTGACGCCTTAATCTGGCAAAACGGCTTTTGTATTTTCTCTTTATGGAAGGAGGAAGATTTGGATAGTACTTCTTCTGCAGTTCTTTTGGCAACCTAAAGAAGTCCCCGTGCAGTATCTTCCGGCAATTCTTGCTTCCGCATTTGCATTCTTCTTCCCAAAATCCCTTTCCAGCGACCTGATCGACAGAAGTTGCTGTATAGTCATGCGTCAACTCTTCGCCTTTTCTTATGTCTCTGAGCGCGTAGACGTCCTTTATGGCGATGGTCTTCATTTTGACGTAACAATTCGGCTCGCAAGAGTGATTCATGTAGGACGCAGGAGATTCGTCAACAACATACTTCCCGTGTCCCACATAGTCAGCGTGATCTCCGTGCAACTCTGGATTCTCATCGATTTCCTTTACTGTATATCTCTCTAGCTTGGTCAAATCCAAGTGGAAGATGTGTTCCCCTCTTTTGAAGTCTCTCAGAGTGAAGACGCCGAGACCTCTGTTCTTGGTTTTCTTGATGATGAAGTCTTTCACCTTGTCCCCAAAGTCTGATTGGTATATTAATTCATGAATCTGTGAAAGCAATAGGTCTCAGTACGAGGCTCTTCCCTACTTGCTGATAACCTTCGTGCCCGCCATACTGACCCACCTCATCCTTTTGGTTCCGTGGACGACGTTCTATCAGGATGAAAAGGATAGGGAATCTTCTACCGCGAGAGACAAACCGCCAATGGAAAGGTTCAAATGAGCATCCTCGAATTGAAGTTGTGCGTCATCATTCAGATGGGTGAACTACACGACAATAGACACAAATGGGCAGGGGAGAGAGGCCTATGATGATGAAAGAAATCAGTATTGACACGAAAGTGAGACTCAACAACGGAGTTGAAATGCCCATCTTTGGATTGGGCACGTATCAAGCGGAGAGAGGGAGAGAGACACGAGAAGCCGTTCTTCAGGCCCTAAGAGCGGGGTACAGGCTCATCGACACCGCCATGATCTACGGGAACGAGAAGGATGTTGGGAAAGGTCTCAGAAAGAGCGGCATCCCGCGAGAAGATGTCTTCATTACCACAAAGCTATGGAATTGGGATCATGGCTATGACGCCGCCATCGCTGCTTTTGAAAGAAGCCTCAAGAGGCTGGAGCTGTCTTACATCGACCTCTATTTGATTCACTGGCCTGTGGAAGGCCTTCGATATGAAACATGGAAAGCCATGGAGAAACTGCTCGAAGAGGGAAAGTGCGGCGCCATCGGTGTCAGCAACTACACGATTAGGCATCTAGAAGAGCTTCTAAACACTTCATCGACTGTTCCCGCGGTGAATCAGGTCGAATTCAATCCGTATCTCTATCAAAAGGACCTTCTTGACTTCTGTCGTTTTCATGACATCCAGCTTGAGGCGTACAGCCCGCTCACGAGAGGGCTGAGGCTCAATGATCCGAAACTGGTGGCTATTGCTTCGACATATTCCAAGAGTCCCGCCCAGATTCTCATTCGCTGGGGGTTGCAGCACGGGGTCGTTGTGATTCCGAAATCCTCGAAAAGGGAGAGAATCTATGAAAACGCCGATGTCTTCGACTTTGCGATTTCACCGGAAGATATGAGAATCCTCGATTCTCTTCATGAGAATCTGCGCATGGTATGGGACCCTTCTGAGGTCCCATAGTAATCTTCTTCGCCAGACAACCTAAATGTGAAAGGAAATGACTGGAATCTTGGAGAAATTGAAAGGCGGGGACTTGCAGTCCCTAGGCAGGGTGGACGAGGTCGTGAGGGAGGTTCTTAAGAACCAAGCGCCCCTCGCAGAGGTCTTTGCGGGGATGCTACACGACAACCCAAGAGTCATAATGCGTACCGCGGACGCTCTTGAGAAGGTCTCATCGAAGCATCCGGAGTATCTTCAGCCCTTCAAGACCCGCCTGATGGAAGAGACTTCCGGGCGGAACAGCAGGAAGTCCGTTGGCACGTTGCGCAAATGATCTCCTATCTGGAACTCGATGAGACGGAGAGGGACACTGTCATTCAAATACAGCTTGACTATATCGAGACCAACAAGAGCAACATCGTGAAGGTTTTCTCCATGCAGACGCTGGCTAATCTTGCTGAGAAGGATGATGCGATTAAGTCTGGGGTGATAGAGAAAATAAAAGAGACCATGGAAAAAGGTAGTCCTGCGGTGGTGAATAGAGGCAGGAAACCGATTGACAGGTTGAAGAAATAGGAGGAGAAATCGATATCCCTCCATCATCTAAACCGAGCTACCCGAGGAACTGGGCACTGCCAACACTGATTTCCATATCGACTATTCGCCACTGAGCCATTCCTCGAGGGCCTCGTCGCAACCCTGAAGCCACCGCCTCAGGGCGTCCATATGCAGTTCCTCGTGAGTCTTCTGGGCTTTGACTAGGGACCGTCCGTTTAGAAGGACCTTGTGCCCCGTTCCAATTCCCCCTACTTGCGTATCAAGTTGGTGGAACAGTCCTGTTCCGCCACTCCCCAGGAGCTCGGATAGGCCGTTTCTCTTCGTTATCATTCTTTTCTCCTCCTTTTCTTCTCGTGCCTGCATAGCGGGGAGGATTCACTTAAGGGAAGTGTAGGAGTTCCATAGGTGTCATTCTAGGGTATCTAACCAAACGTATTTATGACGATGAAATATAACACACAATGGAGGACATGAGTAACAAGCCCAAAGGAATTAGTCTGACCGTTAAGGAAAAGATCCAGCTTCATCTTCTTGACTATACGAGGTTTTTCGAGGAGTACTCGGTTCCTTACCAGCTGACACAATCTGGAATCGCCGAAAAGGTGGGCATACATCTGAAGCATCTATCTCAGTACCTGAAGCCCCTGATTCATGAGGGTATAGTCGAAGAGCGAACCGCACATATTATTGAGGGTAAACAGAGAAGAAAGGTATGCTTTCTGACAAGCCAGGGAAGAATGAAGGCGTCCAAGATCAAGGATATGGTGCTGAGCTCCTCGATTAGCTACATGACGGCAGGTGGGAAGCTACGAGAGGGCCTGCTTCTGGAAGTCATGGAGAGGTATTGCGCAGGAAGGAGGCTCATGGATTTGCTCGGCGTGATTGGCAAGGATGGTGTTCTCGATATCGGCTCACTGGCAGTAGAAGAGGGAAGGGCGAGGCATTTGGTCGACCATACAGAAGAAGCTCCAAAGGTGACTGGGTTCGTAGACAGACTTGAAGAAATCGAGAAAGTTCTCTCACTCCTAGACGAGAGAAAGATCATCGTCATACGAGGGCTGGCGGGAATCGGAAAAACCGCATTGGCATCGGCAGTTTGCTCCAAGATAAAGAGCAGGAAAAACGTCTTATGGCACCAAACGCGCAAGTGGGACACTCCTAGCACCATTCTCTTGAGAGTCGGAAGATTTCTCAGGGCAATTGGCAAGCAAATGCTCTATGAGCATGCCAGCGGCGGTCGTCCTCTTGACCTCACGCGCGTGGAACTTCTGCTCGAAAAGGAATTAGACAAAAGCAATTCTGTGATGATCTTTGATGACTTCCAGAACGCAGGGGAAAGCGTCATCGATTTCTTCTCATTGTTTGGGAAAGTCATAGAGAAGATAGAGGAAGCCAATATCCTCGTTCTCACGAGAGAGGCGGTCCCTTTCTACGACAGAAGGGCTGTTATGATAAGCAGGGTTGTGGGAGAAATAGATCTCACAGGTCTTGATTTCGAGAGCACCAAGGAGTGGATGGAAAGCAGAGGTGTGGAGAATGACTACGAGGACATCTACGAAAGGACTGGCGGTCATCCCCTTTTCTTGGAGCTAGCAACAAGCCACTTAGGGAGGACTTGAAGTGAAACCCGAAGTTTTGAGCGAAATAAACGCCTTCATTGAGGAAGAAATATATTCGAAGCTAGGAGACAGAGAAAAGAGAATGATGAAAGTCGCCTCCTTATTTGACCGACCCTTCGATGCGGATGCAATCTTTGTTGAAGAGGGCCTGGATTTCGATACGCTCTTCGAGCTAAGAAAGAAAGCTCTCGTTCGAATGGTTGCCGACGGCCGTTACGAGGCGCACGAAGTCATCCGATCCTACTTCAAAGACATAACCACACACACGGAAAATGAGAGATTCGCCAGCAAGATAATCCCCTATCTCTTGAGCCAGGGCTCAAAAGCGAAGCTCGGTTACCGAAATGATGATGCAATAGGGCTCTTTTCCAACGCTTTGGACCTTGAGATTGATGATGAATCTCGTTCAGAAGCCTTGGAGGGCCTTGGTGACGTCCATGGTGTCATTGGACAATATGAAAAAGCTTTGGAAAGCTATCACAGCGCACTAGAACTCGCTTCCAAGGAAGAAGTTTCTGCAAGAATCGAAAGAAAGATTGGAAGAATTCACCAGATGTCTGGCGACTCGAATGCCGCTCTTCAACGCTATGAGAAGGCCCTCGACCTACTCCCAGACAGAAAGAGTCTAGAGGCAGGAAAGCTTCACCTCGCTTTCTCCCAAGTTTCGTATGGCATGCACAGGTTCGAGAAATCGATTAAGATGGCAAACGAAGCCCTCGACATTCTTGAAAAGTTCCCAGGTCAAGAAAACGACATGGGAAAGGTTCATAGCATTTTGGGACTGAATTATATCTATGGTGATAGGCAGGACCTTCAGAGGGCTGAAAAGCACTTACTATTAAGCCTTGATCTTCGAAGAAAAGCAAATAATCTGGACGGTGAAGCAGCCACGCAAAACAATCTCGGCATTCTTTACGTTTATCTAGGAAATGGTGAGAAGGCCCTTCAACACCTCAACGAAGGATTGAAACTCGCAGAGGAAATAAGAAGTTTCTACGACATGATTAAACTTATCTTCACGACCGGATGTACGTACTACGAACTGCTGGGAGAATTCGATAAGGGGGAAAGTCAATTCAATAGAGCTCTTGAGATTGCCCGGGAAACGGGAGACGAATACGCTGAGTATATCTGTTATGAGCATCTTTCTAGGATTTACAGATTTAAGGGGGAACTTGAAAAGGCATTGGAACATTCTTTAAAGTTTCTGAAGCTGGCGGAGAAGAAAGAGAACATTGTTGACCAGATGTACGCGCATCATGAAAGAGCTGAGGGATTCCTCGCACAGGGAAAGCTATCAGATGCGATGCTATCTTGTGTGGCTTCCAGAGAGATAGCCAAGAAAGTGGACGATAAGCGTCAGTTGGCGGACTGTTCTAGG
>JBHIFI010000079.1:0-7021 GCA_046761005.1 Thermoplasmata archaeon | reverse complement strand
CCCTCTAATGGAAGTGGTACTATCGCGTAGAAGGAGCCGTCACTCTGGACGGGGAAGTCCATATCCGCAATCCGCAGATTGAGAGCCTCCAGATCATTGGGAACGAGAGGCGAGATGTAATCATCGACCTTCCCGCGAACCGTGAGAACCTCCTCCTTCGTCAATGAGGGAACATCCAAATCCATGGAAGGAGGTATGCTATCAGAGATCACCGTCACGAATATTGTAGCAGAATTTGCCGGAATGACCTCAGGAGTGGCGAACCAGTCAACTGCCTTGACAACTACGGTATTCTCTCCGGCCGTTAGGGTCACCATCTTCTCAAAGCGCCCTAATTCGTCTACGGGGACTTCCTCATCCCTGATTATCACCGTCACACCTCTGTTCGTAACGCCACTAATGAGCGTCGAGTTTTCCTGCGTATGGAACATAGCAGGCTGGTCCACTGAAACCTGTGGAGGACTCGAGTCCACGGAGAAATGATATGTCTGCATTGCCAGGTTTCCAGCCAGATCGCGTATCATGAATGTTATGTTGTGAACACCCTCGGGTATGGGTGCGAGCGGGACATAGCTCATTGTTCCACTCCAGTAACCGTACTCCTCCTTCGGACCTCTGTCAAAGGGAATCAATATGGTGGAACGAGAGGTTACGTTCTCTCCATCAAACCAAATCTCAGCGGTCTGCGGATCGAGTTCCCCTCCTCTGTATACGGCAGTCTTCGGGTCCGAGAGGGCAATGCTGAAATTGAGTCTTCCCTCGTTCACCCTTATCTGATCGGTGTAGTTCACGATGTTACGTGGCGATTGAATGGTGAAGCGGGTCATCGTGGGCGCAATACTGTCAATATTCAATTCCACAGGCACCAAGACAGTTAGGGGCGCATTGGCGGGTCCGACATACAACGCACCAAGCATCTGAGCATCCTCGGTATCCCCCGCCAAATTCCATTTCAAAGACAGCTTGGAGATTACACCTGGCTGGATTGGTTCACTAGTGGCTCCTTCAATTTCGAATCCTACGCCCTGAACGAGGGATATGTCCATGTTAAACGTCCCCTCGGAACCTCCAAAGACGGTATAACCGAGAACCTTGATGAGATAGGGTGCTCCCGTCTCTGCCTCATCGATACCAGGAGTGTCAGGGTCGTCCTCTGCCGTAGGCCGTATGAGCCTAACACGCTCATCCGCATCTGGATCCGCATCAAGGGCGATGAACTCCTCAGGCTGAGCTTCACCATCGGGAACATTCCCAACGCCTTTTCCGTCGAGAAATATTCCAAGGTCTAGGTCGGGACAAGGTCTTGCTGTCGTCTCTCGATCGCTTGTTATGTGAACATCGAATATCAAGGCGCTTGGACTTACCTTGACGGTCCTAGTGTATTTCGCCTTCGCAAGAATCTCTATGAAACTTGCTCCCTCGATCTTGTCCTGGTAGACTGTCACGTTCTTCAGCTCAATGGGAAGGGACGGGCCTGCAGATATCCCGCCCACACCTTGCCACTCAATGGAGGAGTGAATGTAGACGTCCCTCTGACCGCTCAAGTTCTTCGTGCTTATCCTCAAGAGAGAGGGAATGACCTCCATCGTACTCACATTTCCCGAGATGGTCTCTTCGTGAGCGGTTCCATTTAGGGCACGATGATGGATAGCAATGACATCCAAACCGCCGATAATCGTCGGGGCAACTATCTCCTCATTCTTCCCCGTTGTGGTGAAAACTGAAGTCGTCTCCTCGCTCCCGCCGAAGTTCTTGTAGAAGACGTAGGGACCATACCTCGGTTCGTCGAACACCGCATCGCGATATACTGTAGTGCCTCCACGACCAAATGCGAAACCGTTGACATCCGTTCTCTCATAATCCCACACTATGTCCAAAAGGAACTTCGCAGTCCCAGGACTCGTGAATTGACCCTGGTTCGGAACATCCACAAAGTAATATCGCCAGTCTCCCGATTTCTTCCCAGTGCCGAATCCCCCATGTATCCTGTTTCCGAACAGGTCATCCTGTCCCGCCGGGAAACCGCCAAATTGGAACTGAGTGTAGTCCGACGGGTCCGATGGAACATTGACCAGAACGGGTATGGTCGTCACATTGTAGTAGACGTAATCTACCGTCACGTTCGTTCCTGTGGAGAGAGGAGATGAGAAATGGACAATCCCAGTATCAGGGTAAAGAGTGTAATCGATGCCCTCGACCTGAGGGGCCCCATTCCTCCAAACGGTTGCGTTCTTAACTGGTGTCCTGCTCAGACGTGCATACAGCTGCCCCAAGTTTTCATTGATCGATGTCTCCGTCTTCTGTCCGACATCTCCCCACAGATATATGGCTCCCTCGTAGGATCCCACACTAGCATCCGAACCGGGGGCAATCGTGGCCGTAAACACATCGGAATCGCCTGGCGAACCGTGTGTGCCAAGAGTAAGAGAGTTAGTCGAAGTTGTAAGCCAGTTCCAATCCTGTCTCTTGTAGAAATCAAGAGCCACCTTGAAATGAATATTTGGAGCCCCAGGCTTTCCAGGATATATGCCCGGTCTCAAACCAATAACGAGCCCATCATGAGTTCTCTGGGCGGGGTTGTGAATCCTGCCTTCGTACATATTGGCATCAGGATACGCTATCAGCATCCGATTGAGGTCGCTATACCCAGCAACATCGGGATTCGCAAAGAGGCCACCGCGCCATGTCCAATCATAGATATCGAGGAAGTAGCTCTTGTCCATAGTGCCATCCAAGTTAGTATCAATGAAGCTCTGGTTCGTGAATACCGTTATCTTGAGAAGCTCGGTCTCCAGCCACATCGTGAGGTTGATGTCAGTCAGGTTCACTCCGAACCTGTCATAGACGCCTGGCTCTGACATTCCAAGGAGATTCATCATCCTAATAACAGTCCAAATAGCCTCATTCTCCGACCCGGTTGTGAAACTATAGTTAACTGTGCCTATCCTCTTGAACACGCCGTCCGAGATAAGGACCTCCTCACTCTCATTGGGATTGTGATTTCTCACCAAGAAATCCTGAGAATCGCTCTCATTCGGATGTATCAGACTAGCAAACGCCTCATATTTCGTTCCCTGGTAGTCCCCTGGGACCCAAAAGTTGGGAGAAACCGAGAAACCGTCCACATCCTCAGCAATTTTTGTTGCCCTCTCTGCATTGGTTCTACCGGCGCCCTGAGAAAGTATGTCATAACTCAGGTCATCCGCACTGCTCATGAGAATGGACTCAGCCGTGCTTGCATCGGGAAACTCGCCATTTGTGTCCTTGTAGGCCTGATATATCAGGGCGAGGATTGAGGCAGTGCACGGTGATGCTAGGCTGGTTCCCGCCCAGAGGTCCGTCGCTCGCGTGCCGTCGTACGGCCTGTATAGGACCTGATTCAGAGGGGTTGCTCCGAAGGCCATCCTCCCGTTTGTGACAACATCTGGCTCCGGTCTTCCGAGGGCACTCGGTCCCCTGCTGGACTCTGCGGCTATTTCTCCAAAATTGGGATTTGGGCCTCTCTCAAGTCCAGCTATCCTCCTGTACTGGAAATCGGTGGAAGATCCGACGGAAACCACTCCGGTGGATGCTGCTGGGGAGGTGACCGTCCCATAGCCATGACCAGCATTCCCTGCCGAAACCGTGAAAGCCACTTTGTCCTCAGCTTTTTTCTTGACAAGCCAGTCAAGGAATCGAGACCAGCTATCCAGGCCCGCTTGATAAATGGACGCAAATCCAAAGCTGTTGGAAACTATGTTTGCCTCATCCCCCGTATTCGGCTCTCCGTCATAGCCCTCTACAGCGAAGAGCCATCCTTCTACATAGCTCCCAAAATAGATGTTTCCGATTGGCAGAATCTCAGCCTCTGGCGCGAAACCTATGACTTGAGGTTCTGAGGGCTCCTCCATCCGCGAATCATCGAAGTAGCTGCTGATTCCCTTGCCAACGATGCTAGAGGCTACGAGTGTGCCGTGACGGAAATCGAGGTCAAGAGCACCCATGAAAGCGACTAGAGTTCCGTTTTCGGGGATTACCTGCTTTTCCATGATGGCATTGCGCTCCACGTAGACATCCGAGTAGGGAATTGGGACTTGGATGAGAGTTTGATTTGTAGAATCCCAGTAGTTCTGAGCTATGAAATATACAATCCCACCGGAAACATCTGGTATCCCGTCTCCAGAATTCCATCTCGTATAATCAAGCGAGCCTTCCTCGTGCTCCGAGAGAACGGCTCTCTCGATAACCTCGTCCGATGGAATGGTCACATACTCCCACAATTTGACGTTTCTGTGCTCTCCACCTGTGACAATCCAAGTGTTGTTAGGAGCGAAATCCGCACCTTCAACCCACCCCTTAGCCCCGCTCAAGACATCATCGTGCGCTCCTGTAACCCTCACTTTGTAGGTATAGTTCAAGTCGGTCACGTTCCAGAGTACAAGAGTGATGTCATTGGCGAATGTGGCATTTGATGTTGTCAATAGCAATGTCCCATCTGAGGACCAAGAAATGTCAAGAATCATCTTCGCAAGTCCATGACCAAGCTCTGGAAAGCCCTCTCCAGCACTCACGACGTTCCGAACAATGAGAGCTCCGTCTTCTCTCCCAATTGCCAGGCGCAGTCCGTTTGGATCGAAGCGAATCGCGGAGGGCGAGTCATAGGTGTAATTAGTTATGAGATTGCCGCCTGGATCGTGAATCATAATATTCCCATCAAGTGATGCCGATGCAATCATATCCGAAGAAGACCAGTCCACGGAGGTGACCCCATCAGAATAGCTTGCTATCTCTGTTGATGTCTCAGTAGCAATGTCCCATATCCTCACGGTTCCATCAAGAGAGCCAGATACCAACTTATCACCTGTAGGAGACCAAGCTAGTGATGTCACACCAGATGTGTGGCCCGCCAATATCTTCTCCTTCTGCCTGGCTGTAACGTTCCATATCACCACATTGTTGTCACCATTACCCGAACGGTCATCGTATCCGGCTGCAAGACGATTGGAATCGATAGGAGACCACTGAATCGCTCTGACCCGACCCATATGGGCATCAAGATATTCCATAACGGAGCCATCAACAGCGTTCCATACCAGAACCATGTGGTCGTATGACCCCGAAGCGATTTTGGATCCATCAGGTGACCAGTCCACCGATGAAACGCCCATGGCCGGATCGTAGAAATCCACATAGCACGTCTCATCAATGACAACACCCTGACCATCCCAGTCTGGAGGGTGCCATGTCATGTTGGCATCGTACTTACCGTATTTCTTTACGGGCTTATCGTTGCGGAAGTCCTTGTTGTGGTCGAGGTCCACGTACACAGTGTCGTAAACATGAGATTCTGCCTCATCCACAACCAGCACTCTAGAGAGCGGGTAGTTCTCGTCAGGATGATCGCCAAAGAGATAATCGCCGCTTATGCTCGTTTCGGTCAATATGTACTCAAGAGGCCATGAGAAGTTTGTATTGAGTTTCCCCTCGACCGTATCATCCGGCCTAGTGTAGGTGTGCCTCCAGAATCCCCTTCCAACCACGGTGAAAGCCGACAGGGTGGTGGTGTTAGTATCCCACTGGGGAGTTGTGAAATCTACGTTCAAATCAGTATAGACCGTATCCATGGCATGCGAGATGTTAACACCGCACGAGAAGAGTTCCACTGAAATCTCTGCAGGATCTCCAAGGTACTTCTTTGGAATGCTGAACTCTACGAACGCCTCCATGAGGTCAAAATCCCACCCGCTGTACGAGATGTTTCCCTTAATGGGCTCCTCGGTGATGTTTATGCCTTCGTCCCAATCCCAGATGCCATCCTGCTCATACCACCTGAACACTGTTGCGTTCTCAATGGTATCATTCTTGTCCCAGCGCCCTTTCGGCTGGAGCCCGTTGTGAACCATATAGACTACGAACTCGGGACTGTGACTCGGTATGGCATCGATGTAATTGCCGAGAGGATCGCCGACCCCTCCTCCTGGCCATGTGGTATTAATGTATAGACCAAAGGTCACGTTCGTCTGGTTGGTGAGCGTGTTGAAGCCGAAATACCAGTTGAACTTGTCTTGAGCGACGTAAAGAGAAAAAAGGTTGTAGTCATTTCCCTCATCCGCTGGAATGGGCGGATCCAGGGTTATGTCGGCGTTCGAATCTGTGGCCACGAGCTCGCTCCCGTCCGCCCAGAAATCGTTCCTGCCGTCTATTTTCACGGTATGCGTTACGTTTCTATCTGAAGAGGTTGTGTTGGCATACCACGACTCGACAGCATAGCCACCATAGAAAATATAGGAGGCAAGAGAAGCGGGGTCAAATGCCATCGGCCATCCATCGAAATATTTCAGATACGGCTTATCCGCGAGTATACTCGGATCCACCCTGGATACATTGAATCGCATGGCCTTTCCAAACAGCTCGGGATGTGCGAAGTCAATGCCATCATCGATGACCGCTATCTTGACACCTTCTCCCCTCCATCCCCTCTGCCACGCGGCTTGAACACCGTGATTGATAGAGGAATTGAGGTTGTTTGGAATGAAGCCGCCACCCGCTGAGAGCGTATCTACCTTCTTGGCCATATGCGGGTCGGGTGTGAGGTATCTGAGGACAGAGATTGTCGAAGGAAGAGACGCCACTTGATCGATGGCGAGGCCGGGGATTTCAAGAACAGGAAACGCCAAACCGGTCCCGCCAGATGTCCCAATCAATCCCACGTATTCGTATTTCTCTAGGGTTCTCGCGAGTTCCGACACATCTGTTGTCACAACAACGACCTTCTGCAGAGCCTTCGAGCCCTTGACTGGCTCCAATGCGGGATCGATGTCTTGTAACAGATTTTCCGGGACTTGTTTCTCTATCAGGGGAGAGAGAGTTGTCATCCCTTCCTCGAGAAGCGGAGCTTCAGAGATTTCCTCTCCGTCCAATTTTATCATAATTCCGGAAAGCAACAACATCCACACCAAGAGTGCACAAAAGGCACTTTGCCCGAGTCTCATCTTCTTCCTCCTCCATCAGCCAGTATGAGAACTTAGGGCATCATATGGTC
>JBHIFI010000078.1:0-7203 GCA_046761005.1 Thermoplasmata archaeon | reverse complement strand
CCCTGACCGATGTGCATGAGGCCTGATGGCTCGAACCCCACATAGGAACGAATCTTCTCCTTCCGCTCAAGAAGCGAGGCTAGCTCCTCCTCAGTTACAATCTCTTCTGCTCCTCTTGCGATGAGGTCGAACCTGGCGCCACTGTCCATATGAATATGGAAGATGCAGGCCGATTTAAGACTTTTCTTCGGATTTCTTGAGCTTCTTTGCGATGTCCTTTGCAAGTCCCTTGGTCTTCCTTGCGGCCTCTTTGACAATGGGTTTTGTCTTCTCTACGACCTTCTCCGTGGCCTCTACACCTGTTTCTATGACTTCCCCTGTAACATGGGTAGCTTCGGCCACAAACCTCTCAACATCCGACTTCAGTTTGTGTCCGCAATCAGGGCAGTAAGCGGCTTGCTCATCCACTTCGGCTCCGCAGTTTGGGCAATTCATTATACCATGACCTAATCCTTCCCTGTCCTAAAGAGTTTTCGCGGGCAGTAACTCTTTTATTCTGCTTATTCGATTTGTTCCAGTGAGGGATGACATGAAGATGCAGAAACCTAAAAGGAAGATGAAAACCGTGTGGATTATCAGCTGGCTCTTGGGCGGTATTTTCATCCCGCTTTTCTTCATTGGACCTATTACTCTCATAGCAATTTTCGAGGCGTCTTCGGGGATCTCGCTCTTCTGGTCCTTGGTACCCTGGATAGTCTTCCTGATCGTGTACGGTATGATTGTGGCGATTGGCGCACATCTGTACTACAAATCCTGGTGGTACGCACTAGATGAGGATTACATCGTGCTCAAGTTTGGGATACTCTGGAAGAAGACAAACAGGATTCCTTACGCGAGGATTCAGAACGTGAACGTCGTTCGCGGGCCGCTTCTGCGTCTATTCGGTCTCTGCAAAGTGCATGTAGAAACCGCCGGAAAATCCGGTTCCTGGGGGGGATGGTCATACTACGGCTCTAGCCCGGAAGGATGGATTCCCGGTCCAGTGGAGGGCGAGAAAATCACGGAGGAAATTCTCAAGAGGGTGAAGGAGCAACACGACAGGACCCTCACCTCTGGAATATGACGAAAGAGTTAATTGATGGTCCTGATATGAAAGAGGGATGAAACGGCCAAAGGTGCGCTCTAAGGCAAGAACGGCTGCGAAGAAGAAGGAAAGAGAGCTCATAGCAAGAGCGAAGAGGCTACGCGATGGGCCAGATCCGATCATCCCTGAATGTGCGGCGGAGTGCAGGAAATGCCCTTTTGAGAAGATGAGAACTAAGCTGTTGAAGCTGCTCAAGTATAGGGACAACAAGAGGAAGTTGGCTTCGCTTTCCAATTTCGGATCCGATTTCACGAAGGCCTATGCCGCCACTCTCCTCCTTGCGGCTCAGCAAAAGGCTCCCTATCTGGCCGTAGCGAGGGTTGGCAACAAGGACATCGCATACGCTCAGCGGGGAAAGGCGAAGAAGGAGTTGCTCATAGGATTCCAGCATTATGATGAGCCTGACGCACGACTCCTTGCGGTAGCGGATATCGCACGCAAGAACGGATTGTTCATATTCTCCACAAAGGAAAAGATGATTTGCACTGGTACCACGGGAAGGCCGCCAAAACAATATGTGAGAGAAGCCATAGGCAGAATGAAGTATCCTTTTCAGAAGTCTGCAGACGGCTACATCTCTGTGGAGGCCGGTGACGAGACAATCCTTCAGGTTCGCTGGATTCCCGCCGAAATATCGATAAAGGTTTCCCGCTCGAGGTCCAGTTCAAAGAGGAACATTGCAAGCGTCATATTGAATAGGATGCTTTACCCGCAGAACGTCAGCGTATTGGACATGCGAATTCATCCGGGATTCAGGCACGCGAGAGGAGGGGATGATTGCCCGCTCAAAACTCTTACGAAGGTGAGCCGGGACCTCAGAGACAAGCACATGAGCGGGAAGGTCTCGGACAGGGAGTTCATTGATATGCACTTAGATGCTGTGAGAGAGAAAGGTGGAACGCTTGATCAGAGAATCTTCGCGGTAGGAATGACCTGCTTTGATGATGACTCGGAAGCCTTCATCGAATCCCTCAGACCGAATGAGGTCGAGAGAGAGGCGCTTAGGGCTCTTCTGGACAATCTGAACGAGAACATTATCTTGGACGAGGCCTCGCCATCCAAGGTTCTGGATATGTTCTGGCGGGAGGCAGGATTGGAGGCGCTCAAAGCCGTACTCCATGACGAGGATGCCGCCAGTAGATTCTACGAGAGGTCGCTGTCCTCGGAGGAGACCCCATCTCACTTCGTCCGGGAAGCCTTTCAATCCGCCCAGAGAGAAAAGATTCTGGCGGACCTTCCAAAGTACAAGAGGCTACCTCCAGTCGCAAGATTCTGTGATCGCATCGCCCGCATCTACAAGACTGAGGGTTCAGCTGCCGCTGCAAAGGAAATCCGAAGGGACAGCTCGAGAGAAAAGGCATACAAAGCACTTG
Organism: Thermoplasmata archaeon; assembly: GCA_046761005.1. GTDB lineage: Archaea > Thermoplasmatota > Thermoplasmata > RBG-16-68-12 > JAGMCJ01 > JAGMCJ01. The sequence goes on along the minus strand of JBHIFI010000078.1, from coordinate 4,746 downwards.
AATATGCCTTCCTCCTCGCACTCAACGAAGGGAAGGGAGAGGAATGGAGGTATACCGAGGACGAGAGGGGTTTCGGGGTTCACCTGAAGTCCGCTGCGGAGGGGCTGCTCTCCGCCAAGCCTGAAGACTACGATGCGTCCCTGAGGAATCTCCTCGCAATGAGCGGTCATTCCATCTAGTGGATGCAAACATCCATAACGATACAAGGATGGCAATACCTTCGATGACGGAGAGATAACACTGGAGATCTTCGCTGGATCGACTTGCCATCATTTTCCACCCTTGTGAAGATTAGTTCTTTCTTCATCGAGAATGTGAATAACTTCAAATCCGTGCTTCACAAGAGCATCCGAAATGAATCTTCTATGGCAACGAAAGAATAGGAGTTCCGCACACATGATTACCGTCCTTTCTCTTTTTGCCATCTTGCAAAGCTGAGAAAAAGCGCTTTTGAATTCCTCCGTTTCCATGTGTGCCTGATACCCTCCCCGATAACCGCCCAAGCCCCTCAGGTGACAATAAGCAATCTTACTTTCTTGAAGCAATTCCTCCAAGTTTTCCTTCTTGAAGTGCTCAAATCTCGAGGTTGGAAAACGCCTTACATCGATTATGCTCTCAATGTCATACAACTTCAGGAGATTGAGAAAATCTTCCTTGCTTCTTGTACTCGTTCCAATCGTCCAAGCTTTCAAGTCAGCACATCCATTCCCGTAACTTCAAATCTTCACGGCTCAAGGAAGACATCGACTGCGATATGAGATACGCCGGGCGCATAGGACTTCACAACGCGGTAGTTTTCCACCCTCATCTTCCACCCCTTTGATGCCTTTTTCAACCTCTCCAATGGTCTATGCGGGAGAAGTTCGTTGGGACAACTCTCATGATAGTGTATCCTGCCTTTGCCCTTCAAGACCTTGAGAGCCTTGGGAAGGAACTTATGGGTCTCTTTCAGGTAGCCCATGACTATCCTATCCGCCACTCCCTCAGGAGCCACCTCCCTGCAATCCCCGAGAATGGGCTCGACAACCTCTTGAACCCCATTCAACCTAGCGTTTTCACACAAATACTCGTACGCCAATGGGTACTTTTCGCAGGCGTATATGCGGGCAGGACTGGAATGGACTGCGATTGGAAGTGAGAAATATCCGATGCCAGCAAACATATCCACAATGACTTCTTTTTTCCCGCACACGGAAGCCATCCTTATCCTTTCCTCAATGTTTCCTGAAGAGAACATGATCTTTGAGACATCCAGTTTGAAGCGTATACCATTCTCCTTGTGGATCGTGGTCGTGTCCTCTCCGATTATCGTTCTAAACCTTGGTTCCCTGAATTCCCCGCAGATACCGCCAATGTCCTCGAGAACGGTTTTGGCTCTTAGGACTTTGGCATAACCCTCAGCAATCTCTTCTTTGTATTGTGCGAGAGATGAATCGATCTTCAGGATCAGAATGTCTCCGATTAGTTCCCACCTTCGCGGGAGCTTCTTCTTGGCGGGAGAGGGAATATCGAGGCTGCCCACCACTGTGTCGAAGGGTTTTTCCTGCCGTTCCTGGCGGGGAACCGAGGGCACTTCGATAATCTCACCCGGAGGGTTGGAAACGCCGATGTCGGTCATCAGGAGAGGGATTAGAATTGCACCCTCCCGCTCAACGACCTCCCTTGTCCTGTCCACCGCCCCAATCTTCCATAGAATTGACCTAGCTTCCTCGGCCTTCTCTCGCTCCACTCGAAGTACCCACACACCTCAGGAATCGTCGTCCTGTAATAAAGAGGCTACCTCTGATGAAAAAAGGTAGCAAAAATCAGATGACTCGTCGATCGCTCAATACTGGATTACTGCTTCAAGAATAGTCCCCTTGGCATCCTCCACTCTCAAAAACTATATGTGCAAAGAGTTCTTACCAAAAACAAATGCGTCTCCAGGTTCTTGTCCTTTTCCTCTCGATACTAGTGATCGTCTCCCAGCTGGCTGTGGCTGATGATCCAACACGAGTCGATCGCGTGAGCAAGTTGCTGTCAAATTTCAGGACACCGCAGCTCGCGCCCGGTGACTCGGGTCGTTTCAGCTTCGATCTTGTCAATGAAAACGAGAACAACATGACGAATGTATCCCTTACGATGAGTATCTACATGTTCGCGACCGCCAATACGAAGAAAGATGTGGACTCGAACTGGGATACCCCATATATAGAGAACAGCTTGGAGCAGGAGTTCACGTTTTGGGGGTTCGACCTCAACGGCACCCTCGCGGGAAACAACTCCAAGAATCTGAATGTGACTATTGTGACATCCGAGCACACTACTCGGGGAACGATATTCGACCAGGGAACCTATTTCGTGAGATTCTGGTTGGAGTTCGACTATGACAATGGGTCAGGATCAATGACATACGTCATGGCTTCCAGGGGCTATTTCACTGATCAGCAGTGGAAGGATGCCACAAACGACACGAATGTGGAGAACTGCGATCCCGCCGAAAGAAAGGGAGACATATGCCTGACCTATCTAGGCGTTGATGGCGTCATCCCTGATTCGAGCTTCGGGGTGAAGGAACCTATCCCCATGTGGCCCTTCTTCCTGCTCATCGCCCTCGCCATCTTCTTCGCGGTCCTCGGTCTCATGTTCTATCTGGAAGAGAATCCAGGCACCTGGCCCTGGATGGAGAGGAAGTGGAGGAGGTTCCGAGGTCTTTGGAAGCAGACATTCCAGAAGCCAAAGAAGCCAAAAGGGTGAAAGCTTTATAGCAATCCCCACCTTCTACCCCATCGATGGAAGAAGAAGGCGGTGGTTTTCCGCGGAGAGTTGCGCTGGCATTCTATACGTTCCTCCTGGTCCTTGGCATCTTCTTCTATATCGGCTGGAGCATAATATACAACACATGGGATATTTTTCGACCTGAGAACATTGGTGTGTACGCCCTCACCATCATTCTTGTAGGATTCGGAATAGTGGGAATTCTTCTCTACTCGAAACGCTAGTATGTCGTGGCGACGTACGCTGCTGTTTTCGTGGGCTTCCCGCAGACTATGCAATTGCCCCCGAAGTCCTCTCCTTCATAGAGCGTCCCGAGAACGGACATATCCGTGATGTCCTCTATCTCGTGTCCGCAGGACTCCTCACCGCACCATCCCATCCTGTTTATTCTAGCACCCGCATCCCTGAGGTCCTCGATTGTACGAATTGCCTGCATCAGCTCATCAGAGGCGCGGTCCCACAGCTCATTCTGAATGCCATCGAGAAGCTTCTGAATCCTCTCCACCATATCTTTCTGAGGCACCGTCTCCTTCTTCATGCTGTGCCTCTGTATGATGGTGACCGTTCCTTTCCTCATCTCCTTCGTGCCGAACTCCACCCTTAGCGGAACGCCCTTTCTTTCCCACTCATAGAACTTCGCCCCAGGTCGTATGTCCCTGTCATCGATTCTTGAGCGGATTCCACATCCGAGAAGCTGGAAATCGACATCCCTCGCTCCGGCCACAATCTCCTCCTGTAAGCCCTTTTCTGGAATGGGAACGACTATCACTTGTATAGGTGCGACTTTGGGCGGGAGAACGATTCCTCGATCGTCGCCATGTAACGCGACTATAGCTCCGAGAAGTCTCTCGGAGAGACCGAATGTCGTCTGGTGAACGTATTTGTGCTGGCCGTTTTCATCCTCGAACTCTATCTCGTAGGCCTTCGAGAAGTTATCGCGATACTGATGAATCCCGCCGTTCTGTATGGCCCTACCCGTGGGCATGAGCGAATCTACAGCAATCGTGTAGTATGCTCCCGCGAACTTGTCCCAATCAGGTCGCTTCATCCTCAGATAGGGAATGCAGAACGTCCTCGCGAGATTGTCCATTATCTCGAGGTCCTCCCTTATCTGCTCCTCAGCCTCCTCGTACGTCGCATGGCACGTGTGTGATTCGAAGAAGTGAATCTCGCGGACGCGAATGAATGTCCTAGTCTGCTTCGTCTCGTATCGATAGACCTCCACTATCTGATATGTCTTGAGCGGGAGGTCAGCGTGAGACCTTATCCAGAGAGCGAACATGGGATACATCGCCGTCTCACTGGTCGGCCTAAGGAGCAGTCTCACATCTAGCGGATTGAGCCCGGCGTGGGTAATCCAGTAGACGCCCTCCTCGAAGCCCTTTATGTGCTCGGCCTCTTTGGCAAATTCCTCCTCAGGAATCAGCACAGGAAAATGAACCTCATCGTGATTCGTTCTCTCAAGCTCGTCCCTGATGAAGGTGTCCATTAGCGCTACAATTTTCCAGCCATACGGTGTCCAGACGTTCATGCCTTTTATAGGATACCTCTTATCGCAGATCTCGGCATTCTGGATGACCTCGTCATACCACTCGCTGAACTCTTCCGTCTTTCTCATGGGCTGCCCTCGAAAAAGCGCAGGCTCTTTAAATGGATTTTGGTATGAGTCCAATAAATGAGAGAGGTGTGGATGCTAGACCGTAGCTCCACACATGAAGCACTCTGTATCGTCCACGGCGAGGACGGTCCCGCAATTGGGACACTCCTTCATCTCTGCCTTCTCTTCTTCCTCAACGGCCTCCTCTTCAGGAGCTTCCTCGACTTCCTCCTCAACCGGTGGCGGGATCTCTTCCTCTTCTGGTGGGATCTCTTCCTCCTCAGGCTTCCTCCTTCTCATCGCTAGCAGGATTATGACGACGATTATGATGATAATGAGGAGGAGAATCCACCAATACTGGCCAAGGAAATCCACCGGAGGCGCCTTCTCCT
>JBHIFI010000077.1:0-7216 GCA_046761005.1 Thermoplasmata archaeon | reverse complement strand
GGAACGCTCGACCTGAACTGTTGAACAACCTCCACGATTTGAGCGATTCCCGTCGCTCCGAGAGGATGGCCCGTGCCCAGGAGACCGCCTCTTGTGTTGATTGGAATCTTCCCGCCAATGTCTGACTGCCCATCCTCGATGAACTTCCCGCCCTCGCCCTTCCCACAGAAGCCTATATCCTCATACTCGATTATCTCCGAGATGGAGAAGCAGTCGTGCAGCTCGGCGAAGTCGAGATTCTTCGGTTCGATTCTAGCTGACCTGAACGCCTCCTTGGCGGCCTCCTTCAGAGGATACCATGTGGACAAGCTCTTGTAGTTTGCTAGATTGCTCGCCATTGAACACTGTCCCGACCCCACGATGTACGCAGGCGCGTCAGTGAACTCCTTCGCTCTCTCCTCTGTCGTCAGAATCACAGCAGCCGCGCCGTCCGTGATGCCCGAGCAGTCAAAGAGCTTTATCGGCGGGGAAACCATGGGTGAGCCGAGGACCTTTTCCACTGGAATCTCCTTTCGGAACTGAGCGTATGGGTTCGTTGTCGAGAAGTGATGATTCTTCTGAGAGACCATTGCCATCTGTTCTTCCGTCGTGCCATATTCGTGCATATGCCTCTGCGCACACATCGCGAAGAAGGGCGGAGCGGAGGCACCCTGAACCCCATCCCACTCCCTCTCCAAGACGCAAGCCATGCTCGTCTGTGTCTCGAGCATGTTGGGAAGATTCATTTTCTCTACCCCTATGCACAGAGCGATGTCGCTCAACCCGGTGGCAATACACGCGTAGGCAGCTCTGACGGCAGATTGACCCGAAGAGCAGGCCAGCTCCGTCCTCATGACGACCTTGTTGGGAATAATTCCCACCTGCTCCGCTACCAAGGGTGCTACGTGGGATTGGAAAGCGAATCTCTCGGGCATTGCTGCACCCACGAAAAGGCTGTCGATGTCTTTCTTGTCGAGATTCTCCACATCGTCGAAAACCGCCTTTCCCGCTTCCTGCGCAAGTTCTCTCCAGGTTGCCTTTCGTATCCCGAAAGGTGCAAGACCGCCTGCTGTGACAGCGACGTTCCTCAATGATACTCCTCCTGGCTTTTCAGGTGGATTGGTAGATGCAACACTCGCTAATAACGTTTAGTCCGCCTGCAATGGGAAAACCTTATTGATGGAATCGGCATTCTATCAACCGCAAGGGGTGAATCATGGGCTCTCCTGGAGAACCGCTTCGTGTAGCCGTCGTAGGCGTTGGACCGGTCGGGGGAATCCTTGCTGCTCATTTGGCGCAGGACGGGAATGAAGTGTATCCCGTTGACATTCTGACAGATCATCTCGATGTTATCAAGAGCGATGGGCTGAGGATTTCGGGACTCGAGGACATGAAGATCGTCATTCCAGACGTCTGCTACAGCGTTTCTGAACTGAAAGACCGCAAGTTCGATGCGGTTTTCACAGCTGTGAAGGCTTGCGTCCTTCCTAGGGTGATCGAGGAATTGAGGCAAGTGGTCGAACAAGGAACCTTCGTGATTAGCTACCAGAATGGTCTGGATACGGAGAGGATGATCGCAGATGCGTTCGGTGAGAAATATGCCCTCCGGGTCGTTGTTAACTATGCGGGAAACCTCATGGAAAACGGTCATGTCAAGATGGCCTTCTTCAACAAGCCCAACTACATTGGAGCGGTTTCGGAGGATGGAGCGGACTTCGCTAAGCGCGTGGCTGAGATTATGTCATCGGCGGGTCTGGATACGGAGTACACTTCTGAGATCACCAAATACGTTTGGGAGAAAGTGATACTCAACAGCGGATTAGGCTCGCTCTGCGCAGTGACAGGGCAGACAATGAGGCAGGCGATGGATCTTGCAGAGACGTATGATATCGTGCAGAACCTCGTGAGGGAGGGAATTGCGGTCGCGGAAGCCGCCGGCTACAAGTACGCCGATGACTTCTTCGAATTCTGCATGGACTACCTAAGAAAGGGAGGCCATCACAAACCCTCAACACTCATCGATGTGGAATGCAAAAGGCCGACTGAGATCGACTTCCTCAACGGTAAGATAGTGGAGTACGGGAAGAAGCACAACATCGAGACACCGTACAATTCCGCGGTTGTGAACCTGTTGAAGGCGAAGGAAAGTCTCTACATGAATTGAAAGGATTGAGTTTTCGATGAGCGGGAAACCAAAGAGGAAGGAAATTCGTGCGTCGAAGCAGCTTCGGGACCTACTAAGGGATTATTATCAGGACCTTGATTCTGCCGCTAGTAATGGGGGAAAGGTGGCTTGGTGCTCCAGCGTTGGCCCCGCTGAACTGCTCGTCGCCTTTGGCTACAAGGTGTATTTTCCTGAAAATCACTCTGCGCTGATCGGTGTCCGAAGGGCCGCCGATGACTACATACCCGTCGCCAACGCGGCTGGATACTCCCCCGAGATATGCTCATACCTTACCAGCGACATCGGAGCCTTTCTTCGGAACGAGACACCGCTAAAGGATGCCTATGGAGTATCTTCGATCCCGAAGCCCGATGTTCTTGCCCTAAACACGAATCAATGCCGTGACCTGATGGAGTGGTTTTCTTTCTACTCGCGTCACTTCGACGCCCCACTCCTCACCATTAACCCTCCCAAGTATCTTGACGAGGTGGAGGAAATGCATGTCGACGATGTGGCCAGCCAGTTCGATAAGATGGTATCCTCCCTCGAGAAAATAACGGGGGAGAAGTTGGACGAGGAGAAGCTGAAAGAGGCAGTTTCGCTTTCGCTTGAGGCAACCGAATTTTGGAAAGCCGTTCTGGACACGGCCACTCATCTTCCTTCCCCGCTCACGTTCTTCGATGGTACCGTTCACATGGCGCCAATCGTCATTCTGAGGGGGAACCAATGTGCGGTCGACTATTACAAGGTTCTCAAGGACGAGCTGGATGAGAGAATCGAGAATGGAATCGCAGCGGTGGATGACGAGCGGTTCCGTCTGTACTGGGAGGGCATGCCTGTCTGGGGTCGACTGAGGAAGCTATCGGAGCAGTTCCTCGAACTGAAGGCGTGCCTTGTCGCATCCACATACTGCAACAGCTGGATATTCGATGATATGACGCCTGCGGACCCGATTAGGAGTATGGCTCTTGCATATACGAAGGTATTCGTCAATAGGTCTGAACCTGCAAAGGAGAGGTACTTGCTCGACATGATCAAGAAATTCAAGGTTGACGGCATTGTTTTCCACGACGCAAGAACGTGCCCGAACAACTCCAACGCGAGGTACGGGATGCCTACGAGATTGATGGAAAATCACGGAATACCCGTACTGACGCTAGACGGTGATCTCAACGACCTCAGGTGCTGGTCCGACGACCAGGCGACCACGAACATAGAGGCCTTCGTCGAGCAGCTGGAGGAGAGGTGAGGACACGTTCGCGGGGATAGATGTCGGTGCTTCTGCGACTAAGTGCATGATAATCGATGAGAATAAGAACGAGGTTTCCTCGGCGGTCAGGAGAACGGGAATGGACCTCAGGAAAGTGGCCGAGGACGTCTATTTCGAGAGCCTGAGGGCGGCGTGTGTTGAGTCAGATGGAGTCACCGTCGTCGCCACTGGGTTCGGACGGAAGAACGTGAACTTCGCGGATTCCATGAGGACCGAGATAAGTTGCCATAGCAAGGGATGCCATCACTACTTCCCTCGCGCTCTCACGATAGTGGACATCGGCGGTCAGGATACGAAAGTGATGAGGACGAACGAGGAGGGCAAGATCATCGACTTCAAGATGAACAGGAAGTGCGCGGCGGGAACCGGTGCCTTCCTTGAGGAGATTGCGCGCAGGCTCGACGTACCCATGGAGGAGATGAACGGCATCGCTCTTTCCTCAAAGCGGGAGATCGAGATTGGCGCATACTGCACGGTCTTCACCGCCACGGAGATTCTGTCCAAGATTCGTGAGGGCGAGAATCAGGAGGACATTGTTCGAGCGGTATACGGCTCAGTCATCAAGAGGATCCAGGAGATGGACCCGCTAGTCAGCGATGTCGTGCTAACTGGCGGGGTGGCTGCGCACAACGAGATACTTTTCGAGCTTCTTGAGGCGGCACTTGAGCGGGAGGTGCTGAAACCACCAAAACCGCAGTTCACAGGAGCATTCGGCGCAGCGCTCTATGCGATGAAGTAGCTACTCTGTGGCTTCGCAGAACCTTTCTCTCAGGATTCGGTGAAGGATCTTGCCAGTCGGGGTACGAGGCATCTCCTCCTCCGTGATGAACCTCACCTTCTTGGGCTTCTTGAAGGCGGCCATTCTACCTCGACAGAACTCGATTATCTCTTCCTCTGTGCACTCTTTGCCATCCTTGAGCACGACGACCGCCGTGACGGCCTCGCCCCATTTGACGTGCGGTTCTCCGATTATTGCGACCGCCCGGACCGCATCGTGCTCACCAATCATGCCCTCCACCTCGGACGGGAATACGTGCTCCCCGCCCGTTATTATCATGTTGTCCTTCCTGTCGATGAGAGTGTAGTAGCCGTCCTCGTCCTTGCGGGCCATGTCTCCAGCGCTGAAGTAGTCCCCTCGGAAGGACTTCTTCGTCTTCTCGGGTTGCTTGTAGTAGTGGTCGAACATCATGGGACCTCGCGAGTAGAGCTCTCCCACTTCACCGATAGGAACATCGTTCCCTTCATCGTCCAGCAGCTTGATGACATCTGTGCCCACGCACTCCCGACCGATTGAGCCTAGCTTCCTCATCTGGTCCTCCGGTCTCAGAAGGGTCACCAGGCCCGCTTCCGTGGATCCATAGGCCTCGAATAGCTTCGCGCCCTTGAAGAACTCCATTATCTCCAGCTTTGTCTTCTTCCACACAGGTGCCGAAGAGCATAGGATAGACCTCATGGAGGACACGTCATATTTCGCCTTCTCCCCCTCCGGCAGGGAGAGAATCAGGTTGTAGTGCGTCGGAATCAGGGACGTGAATGTTATCTTCTCCCTGTCTATGATGTCCAAGACCTCCGATGGATTGAACCTCTTCTCCTTCTGGACATAAACGCTCGCGCCTATGTAAGTGAAGACGAACGAGTAGAATGTTGAGTTCACATGGTAGAGGGGCATCACGATCAGCCCATAGTCGTCGGGCTTGAAGCTGAATTCGACCTCGTTTATCAGGAAGAAGGAGATGTATGATGCATGGGACCGCACGACGCCCTTCGGGACACCGGTCGTTCCAGAGGTGTAGAGGATGACCCACGTGTCCTCATTTCTGATCTCCACATCAGGCTCATCCTCACTGCCGCTATTGAGCAGCTCCCCGAAGTCTCGATAGTTCTCAATGGGTTCATCGTTCAGCGAGATGAACCTCTCGGGCGGAATGGACAGCTCGTCCCTTATCTCGTTCACGGTGTCCACGAATTCCGAGTGGACGATTACCGCCGAAGCGTCGGAGTTCTCGAGAATGTACTTGAAGGCCTTGCTGGTCTGGCGCCAGTTGAGCGGGACGACTATCACACCGGACTTCGCTGCCGCGAGGTAGATCTCCATGAACTCTATGCAGTTGTAAGAAACGACTCCGAGCTTGTCCTCCTTCTTGAGGCCCAATCCCAAGAGAGCGTTCGCCAGTCTGTTGACCCGCCGATTCAGCTCATCAAAAGTCACCGACCGCCTCTCGTCCTTCAGGGCCATCTTGTCAGGGAATTTGGCTGCGTTGACTCGCAGCGATTCGCCAATGTCTAGCCAAGCCATGTCCTTCCTCCCGGCGGGCTAATGGGAAAGGCAATAAGGGTTCTTAAATGGTTCTTTTCGGTCGAGTGTAGATGACCTTGCAGTCGTCCTGCTCGAAGCACTCGCGGCACTCCTCGTCCATGGATTCGAGGTCTACGGGCTCCACTCGCACCTCGAGGCCGAGGGACTCATACATCTCCACCGCTTCGCTTAAGCGGGGCTCTGACACTATGGATTTTTTCTCCCAGCCCTGCTTCGCGAGCTCCTCTTCCCGAGTCATCCTTGCGATCCATATCTAGAATTCTTTATATCAGTTATGTCCTAATTCCACTGGCTAAACACGGAGGAGTTCAACTCTGCCATCTAAGTCAACCATCGCGAACATCGCATCTATGAAATATCCTGAGTAGTTTCTTGCAGAGAAGATGCTCAGAAGTCTGTTATCGAAAAAGTACCTGTGGCCCTCCTCGAAAACCTGATGGCTTCGAATAACTGACGAGATATCGTTTCTTTCTGTAAAATCCTCAAAGACCGGACGACCGTAGAAATACCCCACACCTCTAGAATAGTTCACCATATAACCCTCATCCAGTGAAAGATTCTCGCGAGGATCTCCATAAAGTATTTGGCAACTTACCTCAGGCATTTCTTCAATGTCTCTTCCTTTTTCAAAAGCGTCCAACTCTTCTAGCGCATAGGGACCGCTATGGCGAGGATCGAAGGGAACACCCCCGTGAACGCCAAACACCTTGTTCCACGAAAGAAAGACAGCTAGGGGCATCTGACCAAAAACATCCTGATACTTCCTATAGCCCTCTTCCGATATCCGGGGGTCCCTTGTCGCCAAGCTATAGAAACCGTATTTTCGATTCATCTCATCGCTCTCGTGGTTGCCTCTTAGCATGACCACTCGCTCCGGAAAACGAAGTTTCAGCATAGAAACGAAATTGAAGTTTGCGACATCTTCCATGCCCCTGTCTACGTAGTCTCCAAGGAATATCAGATAGGGTCTTTCATCCTTGTTTAGGGAAAGGAATTCTCTGGATACGACAGAGATGGTGGAGTCAAAATCCCCATGAGTGTCACCGATGAAGACAGAAGCACGCGGCTCCGCTAGTCTTACAAGAATTTTCTCTTTTTCGAATAGGGATATCATCTCTTTGAGAAGTAGGTAAATCTCCTCACCTGAAAGTCTCTTTACTTCATGCGGGTCTTCTAGGACTTCATCTATTCGACTCGAGAGAACTTCATCAACAGGATTCATTTCCCAGCGAGATAGAGGTAGATGCTCCTTATCTTTTTGGTTTCGTTCTCTAAAAAAGGTCCTCGAGTTCATCGTTGTATTTCGGCATGGTGCCCTGCTTTTGGAGGAACTGCTGTATCAGCTCGCTCTCCCGCTTCGTGTACATCCTGTCCTCTTCGAAGGTGAAGAACTTGGCATCCTCCTTCGTCTGAAGCTCTTCCGCCAAAGTCGCCCTCATGTTCTGAGATCCTGCGATGTAGATAACCTCCTTCTTTTCGTCGAGAA
>JBHIFI010000076.1:0-7299 GCA_046761005.1 Thermoplasmata archaeon | reverse complement strand
ATAACCAAAATTGCGTGAGGGAAACGGAGGCTCAGACAATTCTCAGAGAAAAATCGATAGAGAACACGTACCTTGAGGAAGCAACGATAGTATCCTTCGACATCCCTCAGAACGACAGATCTAGGAGAAGCATCATTCAAAGATATCTGTACGGGCGCACGGAGAGAAGGAATGTGAATGGAGAAGACAGAACATACAGATATCCAGGTCTCCTAGATGAGGGAGGTTTCAGACTCGGACAATCTGTGTATTTTCTTCCTCCAGATCTGGCATCTAGACTGATTCTGAAGTTGAGGGAACAGAAGATAAGCCATCGATACTGGGATGTAATGGTTCCCGGCTGATTCCTATGTGAAAGAATGTTTTCGGTTACACCTTCTCGATTAGTACTCGCTTAGAGTACCCTCCGTTCTTGCTTTCTTTTCGGAGTATCGGTAGAATAGATACCCAAGAAGCGGTGAGAGAATACCGAAGAGTATGACTATCACCATTTCCATTTCGAAGGGAAGGAGCTCAGGAAAGTCCTCTGGAAATCCAATTAGAACTGACCTGAATGCATCTATGCTATAACTAACTGGGATCCACATGCTTATGTAATTCGTTATGACAGCAGGTAGCGCCCTGAAGGGAAAGAAAGCCGCACAGAAGATCATGAAGAAGAACTGTAAGAAGTTGACGAAAAGCGCGGCGCTCTCTTTGATTTTTATCGTGAGACCTGCAACAAAGAAAGACATTCCGAGTATTCCTGACACCGTAAGAAAAAGTATTGCAAAGGCAAGAGCAATGTTGTGGATGGGAAGACCGCCAGCAACGGTGGCCACAACAACCAGAGCGATTGAAGCGATCACTGATATCCACAGAAAAATGGCGAAAATCCTGGAGATGAGATTGCTGAGCTTGTTGGCGGGCGACAGGTACAGTGTTTCCAATGTCCCGCGAAACTGCTCTTCTCTTATAGAGAAACCCACTTCCCAAAGAATAAAGCTGAGGAAGATGAAGATTATGAAACCGTACATCATAACCCCTGCCAGCCTGCTTCCTTGCGGCGTTAGTACCATGTCTATCTGTATGAGGTATAGAACTGTGCCTGCACTAGTATTCTGAAACCTTATGCTGAGGGCATCCACACTCTCAAGCGTTCTGTTGTCACCACTGAAATCTGTGATGTTGAAAACCAGAGTTTCCCTGCCTCCTCCTAAGCTTCCAACGTCAGAGTCCCACCAGGTCTCATTTCTGCTGGAATCTCCTCTTAGCTGAATCGAGATGTCACCGTCTGTCCCGTTGGCGGAATATAATTCGATCTCCACCTGCTTGAAAATCTTCCAATCAGATTCTCCTTCTGGATTCCTCTCAACACCATAGATGTGACTAGGATCTGACAGATTCAGGAATACGGCCATCGCCGGCTCCTCTCCGTAGGGCCCGCTATCAACTTGAGAGAAATTCCCTGCGACAACACTGGTGGAGTAGTCTTCTATCCAGCCTGATTGAGATATGTTATCGAAGGATTCCAGCGCTTGCGTTGGAGCCGAGAAGGCGAAAACGGCGAACATGAACATGAGGACCATGAGGAAAATCTGAAGGAAGATGGCTCCGAAGGACAGGGGATATCTCGAAAATTCGACTATCGTTTTCTTCGACATGGAAAGGAATGTTGCAATGCTCTGTCTGAACGAGAAGTCAGAAAGGCCGAATCCCCTGCGTCTAGTTTCTTTCCTCAAAATTGCCCAATCCCCTCGTTTTTCTTTATTCTCCTCTCTGCTCTCAAAAAAATTGTGTATCCAACAAACGGCATAATCGTCGCAAATAGCAGAAGAATGGCAAGATCAAGGTACCATGACCCAAAGAAATAGGCCACATCGAGAAGTGAAGCCCTAATACCGTTTGTCATCCAAGTTGGCGGGAAGCTAAGAGCCACATATCGAAGAAAGGGCGGAAAGATTGTGATTGGAAAGAAGATCCCCATGAAGAAGGCCACCACCCACTGCATCACTTGAATCAGCGAATCGGCCTCTTTCACCTTGAGGATTAGGGCGCCGAAGGCGAAGCTTATTCCCCAGAGAGGAATTATTCCGATTGCGACAAAGGCCAAAGCCAGCACGAGATCACCCTGGAGGATGTCAATTCCGAATATGAGAGAACCGACCACCATAGCAAATGCGAATGCCATGAGGGACCTGATGAGCGCATAAAGGGTGACTCCCGAGAGGACCTCGACTCTTCTTGCAGGAGAAGCATATACGGACTCGAGCGTCCCGGTTTCCATTTCCCTCCTGATCCAATAGCCGACGAGCCAAAGCATCAGGGTTACAACGATAAAGGTGTTCGCACCGATGAGCATGTAAAGCTTATAGTTCTCAGTCCCCGTTGTGTTCTGAAAGTTCTGCGCCGCGGCGGGACCCGCGATGGCAACGCCTATAAGTATGGGTAGAGCCGCAAGAATTACTGGAAGCATCATGTCGAAGAATATAGCACCCTTGTAACGGAGGATTATTCTAAATCTGGCTATCAAAACCGTTTTTGTAATACCCAGAGAAGACCTTCGTGACATTTCGGAAAGGCCCATACTCTTGTGAACAGTCCTCGTCAACTCTTTCCCGTACCCTTTGCTGTCACTACTTCCCTTGTATCGACGCTAAGAGACCTTCCTGTCTTTGCTATGAAAACATCCTCCAATGTCACATCCTGCGGGCTTATGTACTCGATGCTCGCCTCTTCCTCCACGAGGGTCTCTATTATTCTAGGAAGCATCTTTCTGCTGTTATCGCAAACTATTCCCAACTTTGTCTTTCCGTTTGTCTCCTCCTTGACAACTGCCGTTCTTATTCCTGGAAGCTCCACTATTCTGCTCCTCGCGGACTCAGGAATCACGCCCTCTACATTGACTATGCTTTCCTGGGGGATGGAAGATTTGAGCTCACTAGGAGGACCGAGAGCAATTATCCTTCCCTTGTCGATTATTGCAACCCTATCACAAAGCTCATCGGCCTCAGCCATCAAATGGGTGGTGTAGATTATCGTGTGACCCTCATCGTTGAGAGACTTAACTATGCTCCTTAGCCTTCGAGCGGCATGAACGTCCATCGTCACGGTAGGCTCGTCAAGGAAAAGTATCGGAGCATCGTTGATTAGGGACTTGGCAAAGGCCAGAATCATCTTCTGGCCGCTCGAATAGGTTTCCACCGTCCTGTCCATGAAGTCAGAGAGATCCAAAAGATCGATGAGATAGTCGATTCTCTTCTTTCTGACGTCCTTGGGGACATAATAGAGGGCACCGAAATAGTCCAGGTTCTCTCTTCCTGTGAGCTTCCAGTAGAGTCCACGTTCTCCCATGAGCATACAGCCTATGGATGCACGGACCTTGTTCTCTTCCTTCTGAAGATTAAAACCGTTGATCCAGGCAGTTCCTGATGTGGGGAGAAGAAGAGTGGTAAGACACTTTATGAGAGTGGTTTTTCCCGCACCATTGGGACCGAGGAGGCCGAATATTTCACCGTCGTATATCTCAAGGTTTACGTCCTTGAGGGCCTCGACTTTCTTTATCCGTTTTCCTCCTTTCCTCCTTTCCTTGGACATGAAAATCTTGGAAATATTCTCTACCAGAATGATGGGTTGACTCATGCTCATTCGACTAGGATGTGCACTTTATATAAAGGATTTGACCAGAAGTGGCGGGAGGCTTCGTGAGTATTCTGACCCAAGACTCTCACGTCCCCTGTCTGACGTCCGGAAATATGATTTGTTGAGAACTACATCATAAACTTCATATTCTTTTCGGGTTATCACAATTCATATGCCTAGTACCGAGGATGCTAGCAATCAGAGTGAACGTCTTGCAAAAATCGAACGTCGTCTGAAATCTCTCCGAAAACAGCTGGCCGAAGAGAAAAGAAGAACGAGGAGTCTAGAGGGGAAGTTGAAAACCCGCATTAGGCGTGAAGGAACAATAATGGATGCCCTGGGAATCACAAGTCGAACTAAGAAGGGTGAAGGCGGACTTATGGGTGAGCTCAACGACGCCGTAATGAGATTGGAGGAATACCTTTTGAGGACGAGCGAACGGATAGACAATATACTCGGCGCTCTGAAGAGCCATCGAGACTTCCTCGTGAACATGAACAGGAGGCTAAATAAGATTGGAACCATGGAGAAGATGATGTTGGAACTCAACATCATGAGGAACACCCTCTGGATACTGGGCATGAACGGGGTCAACATCGATCCCTCCCTAGTGAAGGAGATAGAATCGCTCAGGAAGGACGCTGAGAAGGATTCCGCAGAGGCTGTGGAACTTAAGAAGAGAAAAGACTTCATCGACAAGAAATTTGACAATGAGCTCAAGAGAGTCGATTTGGAGAAGATCTCTCGCAAGAGCAAGGACATACCTGGCTACTTGTGAGCTTTTTTCGTTGCCGCAATTGCTTCTCTTATCAGGCGGGCCGCGAGCAATGAGGTGCTACCCCAATCATGGGGAGGAGAGACCTCAACAAAATCTAAACCCACAAGTTTGCTTCCGAGCAAATCAATAAACTCCCTCACCTGAGAAGGAGTCAATCCAAATGGCTCTGGATTTCCAACGGCGGGAGCATAGGCGGGATCGATGACATCCATGTCAACGGACAAATAGACCTGTTTCCTTTCTATGAAACTGAGTGCCTTTCTTGCCACGCTCGCCATGAGTTTTCTCTCGAAGATTTCACAGGCGGGGATGTAAGACAGCCCCAGGTTCCCCGCATCAATCAGCTCCTCCTTCGAAAGAGACCTAACACCAACGGGAAGGACGTGATCTATGCCAACGATTTCGGACACTCGTCTAGCAACGCAAGCATGGCTGTTTCTCTCATCTTCGTAAGAATCCCTGAAATCGAGATGGGCATCCAAGATTATGACACCAATATTATCGAAGCTCCCCACTATAGCGGGAGTGATGGAGTGGTCACCTCCTATTGCTACGGGAATCTTGCCTGAACCCACGATGTTTCTGGAGAAGCTCCTTATGCGTTCCAGAACTTCGTCAATTCTGTCAGAACACTCAACGTCTCCTGCGTCGTGAAATTGAATATCATCAAGGTCGATGTCCTGTTCGAAGATATAGCTCTCGAAGTTGTAGGAGGCCTCTCTTATCTTTGTCGGTGCGAGACTGGAACCTTTTCTGAATGTGGGAGCCTGTTCGAACGGAACACCGAAAATAACGAACTCGGCCTCTTGCAAACTCGCACGCGCATCTGCGAAAACGAGCGGGGCCGGCCTCATGGGAGGAATCACGTCCTGGTTATCTTTCTTTTTCCCATTGCCACGAGATACTGGATCTCACCGCCGGGAGTGAGCTCATCTCTCAGTCCTGGTGCGATTGCAACGTTGAATGTCTCATATGTGTCAAGGTCCATGAGCTGGACCTCGGAACCCATAACCGCAAGAACTTGTGCTTTTCTCTTGTCAATCATCGGGACCTTGACCTTGTGGGTAACGGGATGCACAATGCTCCTCTTCTGCTCATCGAAAAGCCCAATAGCTTCCACCCTAGCCTTCGCTTCTCCGTGTTTCCCTGGTTTCGATATGCTAATGCTGAGTATTTTGCAGGGCTCATCTTCTATTAGGATGTATCTGTTGGGTTTGAGCGTCCTCAATTCAGCCTGAGTCCAAGACATGGAGATTCCTCGACAACGTAATATGAGAGTTGTTTATAACACTTTCAGCGAAATCCGTCTCAGGCCAGGTGAATGGATTACTTAGAGGATTTCCTGCTTTTCCTTCGGCGCCTCCTCGGTTTTCTCTTAACAGCCATATACGAAGCGAATATTGCTACGATCGCGATGATGATTACGGCACCAATCAGCATGAATGTCATATCCCCTTCTACTGCTTTCGGTTCGATGACCGTGATCATGACCTCGTATTGATCGGAACTCACTCCTACGCCAATAGCCTCAACGATGAGGGCATAGACCGCTTCACTACCCGGTACCGATCGTGGTGCCGTGATAATGAAGCCGACTCTACCGCCAATAGTGGTTGCATTTTCAGGAGACACCGTAGGCCCGCCAGTCTCAGGTATAACTCTCACGATTGCGCCATCTATGAGGACACCCTCCTGATCTCTCACTTCCACTTCCAGGGGAATGGATTCTTTCGTTTGAACGATATCACCAACCTCCCACCTAGGAAGAACCGAGAGAAATTCCGTGCCCAAAGGATAAATAAAGATGTCAACCCTAACTTCCCCAGTTTCTTCATCCTCGAACTTCGCATTGGCTGATATGGTGACTCGGACAGACTCGTTTACCGTTTCGTTCAGAACCTGTGCATGGTAGGTAGCTATGAAGTCGCCATTTATGTCTGATATTCCAGTAACAGACATCCCCTGCTGGCCCATGTAAGAGAGATTCCCTCGAGGGACGGCGAGCTCTATTGTAACCGTTGCATTCCTGACAGGTGTGCCATCGAATTTTCTAACGGTGGCCTTCACCGCTGTAGTGCTTTCAACAGTTTCACTACTGGCTTTCATGGCTGACACAGCCTCAAGCGATATTCTCATCGTCTTTTTCACAGGTGGATGAATTCCAATCCAGGACCACCAGGAACCTCCAAATATCGAGCCAGCCCTTCCTACAGTCCAGTTTACGAATCTGTCAGACCTGTATGGCTCAATGTTGGTTCTGAAGTAGAGAACGTCGTACGGGAGTGCGTCCGTCAACAGGGCGCTGCATTCCCTTACTATTCCAGTTTGTATATCCAAGTCAAGCTCAGCGCGTGCATCTGTGATGAGGTCATCGAAGGTTGCATTATTGAACCCAGGATAGTTCTGACCAGCAGGTGCATTACCAGAATAGAAGAAAGCGTGGTAGTAATCAGGAGGATCCGAACCTATCCTCCATCCGAGCACCCAGAGCTCCATATCGCGGTTATTCAGTCTTTCAACAATCTCTCCGAATGCCATGAGTTTGGCGTGTGCGTTTATTCCCACATCTCTCATGTTTGACGCAATCATTTCGCAGGCTGATGCACGGATGGGATCGTAGTCTGCTTGTGGACAGAGTATGTCTATCTGACGGTCACCTATTGTCGGAAGCTTTCTGTATCCACT
This sequence comes from Thermoplasmata archaeon, assembly GCA_046761005.1. Lineage (GTDB taxonomy): Archaea > Thermoplasmatota > Thermoplasmata > RBG-16-68-12 > JAGMCJ01 > JAGMCJ01. Next base: position 215 of record JBHIFI010000076.1, on the reverse strand, counting down.
GGAACCATAACCAAGGGGATCGGGCGGATCTTCGTAGAGTCCTCCTATCGTGTAGTAATCATCCAAAATCTCCTTAGCCGCGTCCAGATCGAAATCATATTTCTCAACGGCTGGGTTGTACCATCTCGTGAGCGCGGGACTCACGGGTTGGTCTCCAGCGACACCGAAGTTCTGAAGCAGTGTAGTCACAATAGTCTTCTTATCTATCACATGAG